>JAGOUG010000077.1 GCA_018061375.1 Candidatus Saccharimonadota bacterium | reverse complement strand
ACTCCTGATGGTCTAATTGGAATATTTGCTGGGCACATGCCACTTGTTTCGATTGCGGTACCAGGTATTGTAACTATCCGCCGTGAGAAACGTGACCAAGATGACAAGTTAGAATATTACGCTACTGACGGTGGTGTAATTGAAATTATGGATAACGTAGTTCGAATACTTGCAGATGAGGCTCTTGCAGCCGAAGAGGTTCAGGAAGAGACTGTAAAGAAGGCACTTGCAGATGCCAAGCAGGCGTACGATGACGCTAAGGATACGGTAAGCCTGAGCCACGCCCAGGCAATGATAGACAGGCAATCCATCCGATTAGATCTTACAAAATACAAACGCCACTCTCGCCGCTAGTATTAGTATTCCGTCATCCCGGAATTCGGGTTCTCCTAAGTAAATATACGAAGGATGAATGATCTGGGATCCAGTTTTATATGTAATTGATGTGAGCCTAGCCGTTTGCTATATCTGAAATATATGATATATTCGTTAATACGATATGTGTACGCAATATAATTCAATTCTAACTACTACCACCGAAATGATAACGGCTACTTTTTGCTTCTTCTTTACAACCTTTATGAAGGCGGCATCTCAGTAGTACATAAAAATACAATCGCATAAGATGACCGCCAGTTACAACCAGGCGGTTTTTTAATGTAAATAAGGACGAAATTATGAACAAATCTACAGAAGCACAAGGATCCGGTTCTATTGAAGAGCTCGTTGTGCTTGGTCCACCAGGCTCATATTTAGACGGGCTTGCTACGTCTATGAATGTCGATTGCCCGGTGATATACGGAGTTGACTTCCCTGATGTAATACAGCAAATTACTACATGCCCAGAACGGGCTGGTTTAATTGTTATAAATAACACACTTAATGGCCCACTGCATCCGAATGTAGGTGCTTTTCAGGGGGGTGAGCTGAGGGTTGAACAAGCCGCTAAGCTTGATGTTGTTTCAAGTATTATGGGCCTAGGAACTCTTGAAGAAGCTCGTACAATTGCCGGTAAAGATGTTGCCCTAAAGCAGATTACGGGCTTCATGCCTCATCTAGCACGCAGAGTTATGGCGAGTACATCTGCCGCGGGTAAACTTATACAAGACACTGGTGATAGAACGCTACTTTCCGTAGGATCGTCTGCTCAGGCAGAAATCTACGGATTAAATGTTTTAGCGAAGGACGTGCAAGATCCCGTAGGTCTGAACAGAACCACTGTGCTATTAGTTCGAGCCCGCGAAAGCTGGGTGTTTGATCCGGGAACAGTTGAAGTCAATACCGATCTTAGCGGAACAATGATACTGAACGTTACGGATACCGATAAGCCCGGTTCACTTCATAGAGCACTCGGGGAGCTGGCCGAAAGGAATATCAATCTAACTAGTTTAGAATCTCTAACAATCCGAGGCACTGAATATAGCGAGTTCTTCATTACGTTTGCCGGTACAGGCAAAGCACTGGTCGACCTGCTTACGAGTAAACAGGCGGCAAGGCATATGAACCTAGATGTGCTAGGTGTATATGAAGAGCCCGTGGTCTACGGTAGTTAGTGTTTTTGAGCTCGTTATCAATTTTAGAGAACGTCTAGCTGTTTGCCGCTACGGCAATTATTGCCACAAGAATGCCGATGAAGAGGATGAAGGCAAACAATGCACCGAGTAGAATAAAGCCGAGGTAATTTAGCCAATGAATTTTTGGTTTTTCTACGCCAGCATCTGAATAAGCCTTCATCTGTGTGTAGAGCGCTGCGTTTCCGGTAATACCCAGAAGTGAACCAACGAATGGAACTATCCCCGCCACGGTCGCAACACCAAATACTTCCATGAGACGACCCTTCACCAGTGCCTTGGTTGAGTCGTGAGAGTTTATTACACCTTTTGTACCGGCTGCCTCGCCCATAATTACATATGGTAGTAACGCATAGCGGAAGGCTGCAATTATACCAGGCACAATAAGTAACAGCGTCCAGCCGAATATCTTTAGACCTGCAAGTAATTGTGCTCCAAGAAGTCTCCAAAACCGTTTTGCAGTCGCTTCCCAGGCTTCGCTAAAGCTGACACTTTTTTCTTTCTCACTTTGCAGGGCGACATAACTAAACATCCCACCAATAAACACGCTCACGGCTGTCCCGATCACAATAACTACTATGAGTACTACAAGTACAATGAGCACAATTGCAATAATTGCCGCTACGTTTGTATCTGAAACATCTGGAGTAGGTAGGGTTTCTGGTGTGTAATCTTGCACCTGAGAGCTTGAGGGTGATGAAGGACTGTACGAGTTTGAGCTGAAGTTACTGATAGATTGCCCAATAAAACTAAAGAATCCCAGCACTAAAATAGCAATTGCCCAGCCAACATTTGTGTTGAACATTTTTGTCAGTGAATTAAATGCCAGTGTAAATGGGTTTGAATCATACACCGGTAATGTAGTTTTATTCTTGTGTTCGGTTTCCATCTGAATATTCCTTATTGTTAGTATGAAATAAGTATACTAGATTTACGTACGTTCTGTACTAAGTATTGCACGTGCCTCAGTTGAATCGGTACTTTCCATAAGTCGAGCCCTTAAATCACTTGATCCTGGAAAGTCACGAATATATATTTTAAAGAAGCGCTTGAGGGTCTCATACGGTTTAGTACTGCCATCGGCATCAAACAGATCTAAGTGATAGTTGAGTAGCTGTAACAACTCTGTTTGTGTGTGTTTTGTTTCGGTTTCTTCAAAGGCAAATATATTTGTGAAGATTCCACGCCCAATCATTATGCCATCTACGCCAGTTTCTTCGACGCGTTTTTGAGCCTCCGTTTTATTTGCGACATCTCCGTTACCTATAAGTAGTGTGTTTGGTGCAATTTCATCTCTCAGTTTTTTAATGTCTACCGCTAGATCCCAATGGGCGGGTACTTTACTCATTTCTTTTTTGGTTCGTAGGTGTACGGTTAGCGCGGCAAGATCTTGGTGCAGCAGGTGTCGGAGCCAGGTATCCCATTCGTCAACATTTGAATAACCAAGTCTCGTCTTCACGCTAATTGGGAGTCCGGCAGTTTTAGCTGCGGCAATAATTTCTGCAGCGAGTTCTGGCTGCTTAATCATGGCTGATCCCCCACTGTTTTTTACTGCAGTTTTTGCTGGACAGCCCATGTTTAAATCTATCCCCTTGTAACCGAGTTCTTTGCAGTAGCTTGCAAGCTTGGCAATGTCCTCAGGCTCAGAGCACCATATTTGGGCTATAAGCGGATAGCCTTCATCGGGATGAATCGTTAGGCGGCCAGCAACGGCCTTTTCACCAGCGTGGACCCACCCAGTTGCGTTCGTGAATTCACTAAAATATATATCTGGTGCGGCGGCACGTGAAACTACACGTCTAAAAACATGGTCGGTGACGGCTTCCATTGGCGCAAGCACAAAAAATGGTTTTGGTAGTTCTTCCCAGATTGTCATAATATTTTTAGTATACCATCTACACTACTGGTGTAACGCTAGTGGTAGCGTATACCACCACCTGTGGTGTTATTCCATCTTCCGCAGCTGATAATTATTTATCAACTCCGGAAGATGGACAGACGCGCTAACGACTGGAGACCAGGCAAGCGTGTTTGCGGCACGCGCTCTAGAAATCTCTATGTCCTCGGCAAAAGACACATCCATCATCCTCTCGAAGCAACCCCACGCAGAGTCACTTCTCGAACTCACTGGTATGTGCCACGGCAACAAGGCTTTTCACAGTCTGTGTT
>JAGOUG010000017.1 GCA_018061375.1 Candidatus Saccharimonadota bacterium | reverse complement strand
AGCTTATGCTAGTATTGGAGTACATGAGTAACAAACCCATGAAACACCAGAAGTCAGAGCTCGAAAAGTTTAAATTATTCTTTGAAGAGACTCCAGCCGCTAACCCAGTGTCAGCGCGACTTCGTCGTAACAAGAGCTAGGTTCGCCTACTCGTACACGCAAGCAGAACATTAAAGCTACGGTTTATACCCGTAGCTTTTTCTATTCCCGGTTATATTCCTCATCCAAACCATTAAACACTCCCTAGACCGTCATTACTACGCAGGGGTGACCTAGTAGTTAAGTAATCCCCATAAATATAGGTATTTATCCACTAGCATTATGCTCAGATGTATGACAATATATAGTCATCATGATATGCCCATTTTGCACCAGTGCAACCAAAATATACAACTCACGAAGCACGCATAGTAAGACGCAGACGTGGCGACGCCACAGATGCCAGTCGTGCAACCGTACCTTCACTACTAGAGAACGAGTTGATTGGACCGGGAGTACTACTGTTACTACGCAGGACGGCTCGTCTGGCTATAGCCGTGAACGACTTCTGTTAAGCCTGGCTAAATCGAGCAATAACCTGCAGATACAGCCCGCCATGCTTGCAGAGCTGTGCGATAGTATAGAGATTCAGCTGCAGCAGACGGGGTTCTTCGCTGAACCAGCACAAGATGCACTCCTAATTACCCAGGTAGCCACCACTGTTACCTCTCGCTATAGCCCTAATTACGCGCTCCAGTACGTCAATACCGTATACCGCAATAATCCCCCCCTAGAACTAATAAAACACCTTGTAGGTGCTGAAAAAGGCTCTCAGAGCACATAAATAACCGAGTTACGACTTCTTTTTGACGCCTTTGTGCGTAAGATCAAACTTATCAAGATATCTACCGAACATTAAGCGTGTTTGAGAGTTAAGCGCAGCAAGAGAACCATACAAGATGCTCGTTATCGGAAGAAGCGCCCACTGTAGCACCATAAACACCGTTCTGTGCTTTTTATAGTGCGCTGGCCGAGGCGGTAGTAGCTTCATAGATAGATAAATTGAGATAAATAACCCGACCATAGCCATGGTCTGTGCGTAGCTGGCGATAATTGGTAACTGATGCGCCACAATACTTTTATTTGCATTCGGCCCAATGAATAACGGTATTCGTGCAGCAAGTAATAACAGAAGTGAAACCGTTCCCCAGCTCACGTGCGTATCGAGTAGACGGAAGAATTTCATAATAATATCTCCTAGGGGCGCGACTCTGTCTTTTTTACGTCTGAAGCCAATATTTGCAATATACGGAATGTCCGAGGCGCCATAAGCCCAGCGCCGCATCTGTACAAACTGTGCTTTTAGCGTTTCTGGGTATCTATCTGAAAGTACCGCATCTTGATAGATCGGTGAATAAATTGGTACAACCGAGTGATTCCCCTTAAATGCAAAATAACTACGCCAAAAGTGGTGACCGTCTTCTACTACTGTCCTCACACTCCAATAGTCCGTTTCTAGCAGCGCATCGAGGCTCTGTGCATGACTAGAGAAGTTACGAAGCATATGGGGCCTGACTGACTGCATAATAGTGAAGAATGTATTCCCTACCGCCAACACGCGCATTGGTGCCGGCACATCCCAAATGTTATTGGTATAGAGCGCCAAGGGCTGAAACGAACGGTGCTTGCGGTCTTTGGTTAAAATATACGAATACGCGACGTGTGCAAGGTAATCTGGATGTGGTCGATTATCGCAATCGAGTGAAGTAACTACTACGTGTTCTGGTTCAATACCCTGCTTTAGTAGCCCAGGCACAAATTGTCGCATAGCCCAGGTGATGTTTCCACCCTTACCGACAACCTCGTTTGGTAAATCACCTGGATGTTCTATTACCGCAGTTTGCATAAATGAAATACCGTAATCTTCAATAAGTTTGTGAGCGGTTTGCTTTGGCTCTTCGCCGCCCCGCTCTTCGTGCGCAATTACCAGTATGACCTTTTTAGAATCATAGTTTGACTTTAGTATTGCCTCGAGTGTTGGTGCAACCACCTCATATGATTCTTTCCAAATCGGCATAACAATGAGCTGTACCAGATCACTTGGTGCCATATTATGCAGTTCACTATCTGAAACATAGTGATGGAGGTTCTCCAGGTGCACTTTGGCTGATTTAGAGGTTGTTTTATGCGAATCTGTAAGGCGAACAATAGCTTTTTCGGGATTATTCAGATCAGAAAGCCATCCCTGCCAATCATTCTTCTCAGAGGTCTTCATCTTGTTGTAGCCCTGCATCGTTCTAAACGCCATGCCTACCGCCCGGTAAAACCAACTCATCATAAAGAACAATACGAATACGGCTGCAAGCCGTGATGTTGGGTCAAAAATACTCAGTAGAACTGGAAGCGCTAACAGTGACCATGTTAAAAAGCCTGGCAGAATCTCGAAAAAACGATATTTAAATGTGCGTTTACCAATCGGGATCTCAAGATCCGGGCTAAATGTGTTCATACCTGTGAGACAAGTCCCAGTAGTGCATTAGTCATAAGAAATCCGAAGAATGTTGTTACCGCCAGCAAAATTAAGGCTGCTGCGGCATACCATCGTTCACTTTTATGAATACGCTGAGCAAGAATAACCGTACTGATACCCGCAATCACTGCAAAAAGCGCCAAAGAATACAGGGTAAACCACTGAGAAGTCTGCAGTATACTGCCATCATTCACAACGTACTGTACGGGCACCTTAAAGTCATGACTGCGTAGCCGAGCAAAGACTGATACTACTACGAGTACGACTATAAAACCGTCTAATGCTACCAGCGTAGTCATGAGACGATCTTTAAAAAACGGAACGGCTTCAGCTGTTTTATTCATTACCAACCAGTATACCGCAGTACACGAGAATATTCACGGATTGAATACTTACCATTTTTGTCCAAATTTTAAGATATCAGCCGCCATACTGATGCCGATTCCACGCGAACTACCTTTTGTTGCAAGTGTTATGTGTGCTGGCGGCAATTCTAGCTCATCGCCCACCAAAGTACTGAGTGTGTCGTAAAACTTAATCATATTAGGACAATCTACCATCTGAATAACTGATTCCCTCGGGCACGCTTCACCTTCATATTGTTTTCTAATTACATAGAATTCGTCTCGTGGAGCAATAGGCCATGGCACAGCTTCAGTCGCGCTCCGCACAAAGTCAAAAATTGCATCTTGATGTACGGAGTCTAGATTATGAATCTGTGCAGAAAGCTGTAATCCCGGCTTATCATCAAATATAGTTATGTGGAACTCAGGTTTCAGTTCGAAACCTTGCGAATATAGTTTTTGCACCAAAGCTGGCCCGATGAGGTGTTCTTGATTGATTGAAAGCAGTAAAGTATTCCGCCCTTTCGCTGCATCCGCTTCAAAATAGATCTCAGACATTTATACACCATACCTATTTCTAAGCATCTTCAGTAGCCCCCTTACATATGTACCCCTACCAACCACTCCCAAAATATATACTCCTGTTTACTAACCTGCCATGCGAAGTCTTGGCAAAGTGTGGAGCCACCTCGGGGATTCGAACCCCGGACCCCCGCTTTACGAAAGCGGTGCTCTAGCCAACTGAGCTAAGGCGGCGCAAAGCTAATTCTAGCAGATGATTTATATTTTCTGAACTGTTAACCCCATTGCATTCCAGATGAAATATTGCTACAATTGCCTAGTCTTTCAACGGTTTTTTAACCAAATTTAGAAACAAAGCATAGCGACTTTCTAGATTTGAAAGGAAGCAAAGCGAAGAGTGGCTGCTTATGCGCGTTAGCGCGTCAGCAAAAACTTACAGCATTTGCTGACGCGGGCCCGTGGTGTAGCTGGCCTAACACGTCTCCCTGTCACGGAGAAGATCGCCGGTTCGAATCCGGTCGGGCCCGCCAAGCATAAGCACTTCGCAAAGAAGTGTTTTTCTTTTTACTTATGCTTGTTATCAGCAGCGAATAGGTAGATAATAGTTCCATAACAAGAGGAAAAGTGACCATGGCAGCAAGCGAAAGAAGTGTCCCAGAAGCTCAGGAAAGAAGAGATGAAGTTGCAGAAGATATGGTTATGACGTTGATCCGACGCGGTGCTGAGTCCGGTCAGCTAGATGAAGTGCCTCAACACGTTCACGACATAGCTGCTATTGCGTTGCAAACTGAACCTCAAGCCTGAAATAGTTCCAGATATCTAGAGTTACGGCCCGCCAAAATTAGGAAATCACCCTTGTGGTGGTTTTTTAATTTTGTTGGCTCGTCCAGATCCGACCGACGATCCGTGAACGAAGTGAGCTAGATCACCGATACGAAGATCAAGCCAGCGCGCAGAAAGTTCTTTCGAGCACTGGCGCAGAGCGCACCGAAGGTAATCCGGCCTGTGCTTCGGAACTTTAGTGAAGAAGTGTCGGGCCCAATAAGTTGACAAATTACTATCTTTATGATAGTATTCTTGCATGAACGAACAAATAAACCAAAAAATAGAAATTATCAACCCAGCAGAAATTAATACTGTAGAAGAAGCTGCTACTTTTTTAAGTAGTACTGTAGAGGCACTACAAACCGATGCAGTTGGCGGAAAACCAACTTCACCACAAGTTAGGCCAACCGAAACTTCGCTACCGGGCGTTACGGTTACCTTTGGGGAACCTGGGTATGAGCCACAATCAGGACGAAGAGACCCACATGATGACTGGGACGATACAGCTACAATAGTGATGACGGATGGATCGCAATATATATTTGGTACGGGTATTTATGCAAACCCCGACGGTAGAGTACATGCTGTTAAACGTAGCCCCGGCTTCGGACTCGAGCAGCAAGGAGCTTCTATCCCCTACAACTCACCAAATGAAGATACTGCGAAGGTTGCACGTGACTTTATTGATCTGGCAAAACAAATAGGTACAGCACTTGAGGAACGACGACTCAATCCAGATAAATTTAATGCTCCAATTGAAGAAACCCAAGACGAAGCACATGTAGCTCTAGATCCACCAGTAGAGCATGGGCCCCATAACACCCCTCCTACCCAGGAACAGATGCAAGCAATAGGTCTTACTTCGACAGAAGCGCAAATTGCATATGCTAGTTTACTCGACAATACACAAAAGCAGGCTGCATTGAATAGAGCAGCCTACCCAACTATGGATGAGTCAGCGGCCAATGCACAAGTAAGGGCAACCCTAGAAGAACAGGAGCAGTCTTTGACTCAAGAGCTGCACGAAGCTCAGGACAGCAAGTAGTTATTGTCCTCCATGAAAGAATCGTTACCAACTGGTAGCGGTTTTTTCATTACAGAGCCTGTCTCTGTCGCGGCCTCAATCATATATCCCGAGTAATTGAAATCTGCGGAGTGATTTTTTTGATATGATTAAGCAATGAGAAATTCAAAGCCAATAATTATTAGGGAGCAAGACTGTAGGTCTGAGGATTGGTCTACATCAGGGCGAAAAAATGTTAGTTGGAAGACACTTATTAGTTCTGATCGTACACCGACCGACTCAATAACTATGGGTATAGCCGAGATTGAACCGGGATCACCAGATGAGGTGCATCTCCATCGCCATGAACCTGCCGAGGCTTATTATATACTGTCTGGCACAGGCTTTGTTTCGATTGACGGCGTAGAAACTGATGTGAGCACTGGGTCAGCCATCTTTGTGCCATCCAATGCACTCCATGCAGTAGGAAATAACGCAACTGAAGTTCTACGAATACTATACGTATTTGGCGTTAATTCATTTAACGACGTTGAATATATCTTCCCATCCTAAATTATATGTACCTGAATCGAAGATAGGCTTTATGCGCAATGTCGATACTACTGATCAGAGCTGGGTTTAATGTAACGGGAGACCTTGTTCTGCTTCTCGTACTGCTTTAGATATTGGCTCATATCTTTAACTTTTATCTGAATGAGCGAAAGTTTTACGCGGTTTTCGTCGAGCTTCTCGTTAACTTTAATTACGTAGTAGTCACCATTCTTGGTTTCTATCACACCACTTGTTTGGCCAGAGGGAAGTGTGAAGGCTGCTGCTGCGACCTCTTCGGGTAGTTTAGCCTTACCTTTTTCTACAATTCCTATGTCACCACCAAGTTGCTGAGTTTCAGGATCCTCAGAAAGTTCTTTGGCGACATCTGCAAATGCTGCTCCAGTAGCAATTTTATCTACCACCTTCTGTGCGCGGACCGGTGCCTCTTTGTCGAGAGCCTTCGCTACTTTAAGCCGTAAAATTGCCTCTTCTACGAGTCGTCTGAAGTCTTTTACTCCAAAATTGTATTTTTCTGAGACTACTTGATCTAAATTACCGCCGAGTGACTCTACTCTACTTACCGCTTCGTCAACCTCTTTTTCATCTATAGTAATCTTATTTTCATTCGCGAGGCTCCTGGCTATTGTATTAGTCATAGCTCGTTCTAAAGAGACCTCTTTAAAATGTTCAATCTGACGCTTGCCATCAGCTGATTTTAGATCTGTTGTACCGTACTGCTCAAGCCAGTAGAGACTTGGCTTGAGTTCAAATAAGTAACTTTCGTAGGAAGTGATGTCTCCGTTAACTTTTGCAACTGGGAAAGGAATAATTTGGGTAACCTGATACGTAAAATCACTGGTATTCTGCTTTTTATACAGTTGGTACCCTGTTGTAAGCGCAAGAAACAGCAAGCCCGCAAGTACAACCGCTACAGAAGTGAATGCAACGCGGTGCTTTGAGTGCTGAAATGGATACTTAAACTTGCGCCCCTTGCTCAGTACGGCGTCGCGGTGTTGACTGACAGTCTCTTTAGTTACCCTCTCAGCGGGGTCTATACTGGTGTCTTCAGCCGGCTTTTTAAGCGACTTCAACTTAGCTGGCAGATATTTCTTCATCGAGTACAACTCCACTTTCTTTAATTGCCGTAACAATGTGTGCCTGTGTGATAGCGGGTTTTGGTACATTTTTAATAACAAAATCACCCACCAAGGTCTGTATTATTATTGTACCAAATCCGAGCACAGTTTCGAAGAAACCGCGAACCTCATAATTAACACTTAAAATTCTCGGGAGATTAATGTCATTAACACTTCGTTGCCTAAAAATACCTGTTTGCCTAATGTTTACAAACCGCTGATCCGTTACAATACAAACGCTGTAGTACCAGCCAATCCAGTAGTAAAAGAACCCGAGTAGCCCAAGAACTAAACCAAGCCCGACCGGGCTAAAAAACTGTACGAAGAAATCAGACATAGTAGTGATATTACGAGTTGTGTACACACCTACGAGTGCGCCCAGAATTACTCCAGCGCCAACCCAGTAAAAGCCTTTACGCATAACAATAGGATGTCGACGGAATACTAAAAGTATCTCTTCGCCCTCAAACTGACCTGAAAATTGTTTATTCTTCATTGTGCTAAATGCTCAGACTGGAGAAGTAGGTATTAATCATGCTTATTATTATACAGGTTTCAGAAAAATTGGTTTTGAAGAGCTGGCTCTACGCCCAAGCCGAGGTATTAATGATACCCTCTACAACACGTCATTAGTTCACGCCAGGCTAGGATATATTAGATTTATCACGACTTTGACGTTGAGTGTATCGAGCCGCCTCGACCCCTTGAAACAGTATCTCATCACCGCCCTTGTCTGGGTGTAGTCTAACGAGTAGTTCCTTAAAAACCTTTTCTATAAGCTCTTCTTCCGTTAACGCCTCCCAATCTTGGACCTTGGTTAAAAAGATGTCGGTGCACAAAATCTGAAGTCTGTGCAGTGTCAACTCTTCAATATTAGGAATACCTCTGAATACATCCCATAACTTGCCCTGGGCCGCTGCTGTTACGTTGGGCGAAGGTAAGGTGCTTCTTTGTTCAGTGCCCACGGAAGCGAGTTTTACTTTAGTGTCAGGGTTTTCTCTAATGCGCTGTGCAAGCTCTGCTAGTCTTCGAATCGTTTCAGCATCTTCTGCAGAATAAGTAATGTCTCGATCATTCCCAAATCCTGGCTCATTCCAGTAGACTTCACTAAACTTGTAGGATTCTGCTCGTTCAGGGCTGACAGTCAATGTACGGTATACATCGCGATGGCTCCCGTCGCTGTCGTAAGAAAATATTATTCTTTCTGGGTTTGTGGACTTCGGGGGTACAGTTGAAAGCGAGTAGTAGGGCGAAAAAACAAATTTCGCTGGTTTATTTTGTAGATAATATAGTGCTGCACCCCAGACTACATCAATATCTCTGAGTAAGTTAGGGTCGGTAAACTCAGTTGTCGCTTCAAGGGGGCTGCATAGTAGTACCCCTGCGCCGTCGGCTAGTTCTATATTCTGAAATTCTTCCAAATTGTATCTCCTCATATTTAGATCTCACTAATTCTATCGATAAGTACGTTCGAAAGCAGTAAAAACTCTTTTACTACTTTTGGGAAAAATTCTTAATGCCTACAAGTACCTATTCAAGCAACGTCAGCTGTAAAACCAAAAAGAATCGACCTTAGCGATCGACTCTTTATTACTGGAGCTAGTAGATGTATTTTAGTTGGTGCCCCGGGCAGGAGTTGAACCTGCAACCTTTTCCTTAGGACGGAACTGCTCTATCCAATTGAGCTACCGAGGCATTACATTAGTATACCAGCGGTTTAGAAGTAATCGTACTCTTATTTAGATCATATTTTTCTGATTTATTGTCTCGTACTCAAAAAGTTCTTCGGGACTAAACCATAGTGCAACTTCAAAATCTGCTTCTTCTTTATTACCTGATGCATGTACGAGATTCTTGATCGGTCTTCCCTGCGCATTTGCAAATGCAGAAGAATCGAATGAGTGATCACCAGTGATAGTCCCAAGCTCAGCTCGTAGAGGTTCTGTATTACCTCTGATTTTTCTCACTACCTGAATCGCGTTTGGACCTTCAATAACCATCGCAAAAACGGGTCCGCTCTTCATAAAATCAACGAGCCAGCCACGAACTTCGTGCCCAATTTTCACCGGATCATCGTGCCCAAACTTACCCTTTACGTCGATCCCAAGATCTTTGTAGCCTTCGAGTGTTCTATTGCCAATACCGACGACTAACTCATCCCTATCACCAGGGTAATGCCTATTTAGTAAATCATCGTCTGGAATAAGCATCTTTGAGCCTATTATTTTCAGTCCCCTTTTCTCGAAACGACTGATGATATCACCCATTATTCCTCGCTGAACTGCGTCCGGCTTTAGCACTACGAGTGTTTGCTCAATTGCATCCATATATCTCCTTTTAGTTAGTATGTTACGTTTACTATAATCTATTTTAACAGATACCAGATATATTAAAAGTAGGCCCTAATAGCCAATACATAAATACTACTAGCAAGTTATGAATATTTTATGCAGTAAGTACAACAACGTATTTGAGGCAGTGAACACATTAAATACTACTAGACTAATACTAAGGCAACGATTGAACACTGATTGCCCAACATTAAACTATCGACGGTCAAGGTATCTGGTATTCTTGTTACGGTTAGTTTAGAATACAGCTATGGCCCACTACCTTTCAGATACCATAATCGAATTTCTAGAGTATCTAGAGATCGAACAAAATCGCTCTCAAAAGACAATTGCAAATTATCACCACTACCTCATGCGTCTTGTTGAGTTTGCGGGTGATCCGGATGTTGTAAAAATAACTCCCGAAGTTATTCGCAAATGGCGTCTCTGGCTTAATCGGTTTACGAACGATTCCGGCGATACACTCTCTCACACCACGCAGAACTACCACCTTATTGCACTACGAAGTTTTCTAAAGTTTTGTTCAAAACGCTCAATTCCAACTATGCCACCAGAAAAAATTGAACTGGCACGAACTAAACGCACGCAGGTTACCTTCCTGAATCCAGATGAACTTGCCGCCTTGTTTGCGCAACCAGACGTGAACACAAAAATTGGTATTCGTGATAGAACAATTTTGGAACTATTATTTAGCGGTGGGCTCCGAGTTTCAGAGCTCGTCTCACTCGATACTGCCCACGTTAGCACAACACGCCGCGAATTCATGGTCCGCGGAAAGGGTCAAAAAGATCGCCCGATATTTATGAGTGATGCTGCTGCAACCTGGATTGATGCCTATCTTAAAACCAGAGCTGATAGCTCACATGCATTGTTTATAAGATATGGTGGCACAAAACAACAAGACACCACCGGTGATTTCCTCCGTATTACACCAAGAAGTGTGCAAAGAATCATTGCCCACTACGCAAAGTTAGCAGGAATTACCAAAAAAGTATCACCACACACCCTTCGCCATAGCTTTGCAACCGATCTACTCATGAACGGTGCCGATATTAGAAGTGTGCAAACAATGCTCGGCCACAGCGATATCTCAACAACTCAAATATATACCCACATAACCGACCTTCACCTCAAAGAAATCCACAAAAAGTTCCACAAAGACATCAAAAGTGTTTAATCCGTTAGTGGGTTGCAATCAGATTTATAATTAGCAACGGTGCCGCCAAGCGTGATCTGTTTGCAAATACCTTCACCTGCTACTAGAGCAGCGTCAGGACCTGATTCGATTTTATATCCATCAAGTTTTACAGTTTGCTTGATCCTTCGGTAGGTGTTTTCACCCGCCTTACCAGTAACATCGACTGCCACCTGGCTATTTTTGATCGGGATCACCACGCCCGAGTTATCGGTGAGCGTAACACTAAAATCAGTACTCCTGTAAGCTGAGCCTATCCGTATATAGGTTGGGTTTGCTAGATTATAATTAGTAAGTCGAATTGTACGCATACAAGAATATGTACCCATTGTGGCAGGAATTGCTGGATCATTAGAATCGTAGCACGTTGCATTATTAAATAGCCCTTTTTGCTGTGTGAGCATATCGTCTGTAGTGTCAAGCAATACCCAGCCCCCGTATCCCGTCGAAGAATTATCGAGTCCGGCTGCCTCATTGGTAGGGTTAAGGAATGCAACCCTTTGATTGATACTAGTTCGGCTGAAGCTTCCTGCAGGGTGCGTAATAACTGCGACCCTGAGAAGTGCGTGGACTGGTTTTGCGGGGTTGCCGCCCTGAAACCATTGATTATTCGGTGGGAATAGCGGCTCATCAGTACCTCGTGGGTATAACACATCTGTATTGCTCTTTGGTGACCATCGAACAACTATTTTATACTGCCCCGCAGGAGGCGCTACTGCTGGATCTAACTTAATCATGACACTCTGGCTATTTGGTGAGACTGTGCCGGTTAGCTCGGCAGGATCAACGTCTACAATCTGACATGTGTACGAGAGGTTAAAGTTTGCACTTGTGCCAACAAGACCACCTCCTGCAAGTGGCGTGCAGGTATCTTTATCTACAGCTGATGCTGGAGTATTTTTTATTGCACGGACGGCATCTTGTACACCCGATTCAGCCGCATAGTATGCCCGGTTATTGAGATCATAGTTTACTGATTCTTTCTGCTGAGAAACTGCACTGCGCAGATACGCTGTAATTACCACAGTAATAATGGTAGCAAACACCACAACACTAATTAAGGCAACTGCACCTGATTGGTTCATTTTTTTATTCATAACGTACTTCCCTGTGAATTTATTACAAAATTAAATGATTCAACTGCGCATGTTTGTACTACCCCACCCGCAGAACTACCTTTACATTTAATATTCTTCCAGTAATCAGTTGGAGCTCTATCAATTGAGCCAGAATTATCTGTAGTTGTAAGTGCTGAACTATCTGCGGTTCTAATAATACCCTGGGTATTAAATAACCCGTTGGTAAGTGATGTCACCGAAAGGCTCTCGACTATAAATCGGGTATCCACTATTTTTGTTGCGGTGGCTGTATCAACCGCGTCACCGCAAAACTTAGCATCTTTATATAATCCACCAGCTGTATCATCTAACTTCTTCCAAGCATATCGAGCTCCACTCAGGCACACCACTTCCCATTCACTTGGACAATTAGGCGCGCCGTCAGCTGCGGTGCACACAGTAGGATTCGCCGCCTGAGGGTTGCGCACCGTTGCGGTAATATCCTGGTTAAGACGTTGAACAGATTCTGAAAGCTGCTTGCGAATTGCGCCACGAGTGTACGTTCTGTTTATTCCAACAAAGCCGAGCGTACTTACCACTAAAATTACAGAAAATAGCGTCATTGCAAGCAGTAACTCTATTAAAGTAAAACCTTGCTCTGAGACGTGCTCGGTCATGTATTCAACCTCAGTATAATCTGTGTATTTTCTTCTGTTTGCACACCACCTGAATTATTAATCCAGCATGCGCGTACATAAAAATCTGTGTAATTCACCACGTCTGGGGCAGTTGCAGCTACAGGAACCTTTTGAACCCAGACTCGTTTATTCGTATCAGCGTTCACATTTTTTACGCCACTTTGTGGGGTAATTGTTGTTGTATTTGCAGTTAAATACCAGGCAAAACCACCAGTAGGACTGAAGGCAGCCGGTGGCGCAGTAGTAGAAGAACAAGGATACGAATTCAACTGGCCTGCAGCTACTGCCGGAAAAATAGTAGCATTATTAAAGTACGTCTGATCAACAGCCCATTTTGCTTTTATAATCTCGGCCTGCTCCTTAACCTGATCCACCATAACCACGCGCTCACGTGCCCCTAGCATGATCTGTGTTGATCTGTTAGTTATACTCCATGCAATCATAATAATCGAAGTAAGCAGTGCCATCGAAAGCGCTACTTCTATTATGGTATCCCCGTTAGTACTAAGAACCCTACTCATGAACACTCCTCGAATTTAATAACGGGAATGGTACTTGTGGTTGAAAAAGATAACTTGGCCGTTCTATTAGACATCTTAAAACACACACTCGGATTTGCAACACTCGTTGCGGTATTGGCTGAATTTAGGTCTGGTTTGTTATATCCAGCATTAGCACCATCTAAATGAAAGAACTGGTACCGACCAGTTCCGTTCGGATTTTGAACCGTACCAAAAGCGAGTAGTTTGCCGTCATTATTAATAGAGCTTGTAGCAGTCAACCCATTTTGATAATTAATGACCGTTTTTTCTGGTGGCTCGGTTAGCGTCGTCTGGAACGGAATGGTACCCCGAGCTGTCCTGGGTTTATAGCAATCACGGATAATTTCAAATGAGATACTTGAGCAAGCTGCAGGTGTACCAACTGAATCCCTGAGTGATACAACTGTATAAACAAGCATCCTGGTGGGTTCAAATACAATTAGCCTGCCATTAATTACGCAATCTTTTGCTCCCCCGGTAGCTGTTGATGCAGAATTTGAAATACTAGGATATTCTACACCCCACCAACTTGCTTTTACACAGGTGAAACCGGCGGGCCGATTATTTTCACCAAAGTTAGAAGCGGAAAATTGTTCAGTTATGCTAGACTCTACACCCCTTACAGATTGTGTGAACCTCACATTATTTAAACGTGGACCAAGTCCAGCAATTGCCGCTGCTGTTAAAGCAGCTGAAATTGTTAGAAAAAGTGTAACTTCGAGTAATGTATATCCCCGTGTATTCACGCTGAACTCCTTATACTCATTTTACCATAAGCGTATCTGTAACTATAGTCCACTCAGTGTTTTATACAGATCTATAAACTGCTCTCCGAACAGGAAGACAATGTAGGTGCCTAAAATAAGGAACGGTCCGAATGCAATACGCATCTTCTTCTTATATTTACCAAGTAAGAAGATGATGAACACTACGAACACAGCTAAATACGAGGCTAAAACGAGTGCTAAAAGCCCTTTTTGCCAGCCGAGTAATATCCCCATGACCGTAACCAGCCGAACATCCCCACCGCCAATCCATTTACCATCAGAAATTTGGTATATTGACCAGAACACCCCACCTAGGAGTGTGGCTCCAATTACAGAGCTTAAGATACTGGAATAATCCTGCTGAGCGATCGCAATAAGAAGTATAAATGCAACCGAAATCGCTGCAAACGGATACATCAATCGATTTGGTAATAGTTGCCAGCGAATATCGTAAATACTCATGGCAAACAGGAGCACTAATATAATAGCCCACACCACAACAAATACTAAAGTCACTACGTTCTCCTGAGTATACGGCCAATACAAGTACGAGGCTGTTAAGGCTGCTGTAAACAAGAGCTCAACAGCAGGATACTGTACGGATATCGGTACTTTACAATATCTACACTTCCCCTTTAAAAAAAGCCAGCTAAAAACAGGTATTAAATCTTTAGCTGAAAGTACGTGTTCGCACTCAGGGCACATCGAACGACCCTTACTAATCGAGAACTGCACCCTCTTTTTAGCACTTTTTATAGATCTTTGTTTGTACACACGCCAAACGAGTGCGTTCGTAAAGCTCCCAAGAGCCAGACCAAACAATACTATATACAATAATTCCATTACACTTATGGTAACATAGCCCCAGGTATTACAAAATCAGCATAAAGTACTAGTTTCCTAGAGTATCCCTACAGACATTTCCTTTTTCTAGGTTCATAATTATTGCAACGCTTCCTGTATTGCTCACGAACGAGCCGTTATTACACTTCTGTCCGTAACCATATTGGATTGCCCGACCTTTGCCACCAAGCGCAATGGAAATCGCATAATCTCCTGCGTCCTTGGCAAATACATAGGTATCTCCGTCAGGATTAGTATAGCTACTACCCCCAAGGTAACTACCAACAAAAGTCCCAAGCCCGTTAGTGGATGGAACAGCAAAACTCTCACTTGCAAATGAAACTGTAGGGGCAGAGGGATATCCTCCAGTGTCAACTCTAAAGTTTTCAAGCTCTGCAATCAGTCTTGCGGCATCACTTCTTCGCTGTGTGTCACGGCGGTTAGCAGATACTTGTTGGAATGCAATAAATGCCAATAGGAAGATCAAACCTCCGATTGCAAGTACAAGTACTACTTCGATTAATGTGAAACCTTTTTTATTGTTCT
>JAGOUG010000076.1 GCA_018061375.1 Candidatus Saccharimonadota bacterium | reverse complement strand
ACCCTATATAGGTATAGGCGAAGGTCTATTTGATACCTCTGCGGTAGACGGTATTGTGATTTCAGATGCGCTAGCGGAGTCTTCCGAACCTTGCGGTAATAGTCAAAGTACTATACGTTTTGCCTATGCTGATTTAATAGCCAGTAATCGTGAAGTTCATAATGCCGAAGCTGCTGTGACACGAACCAAACTGAATGAAGCCGACTTCAAAGAACGTATTGCTGACGATGCTGATTTTTCAGGAGCTAAAGCAGGGGGTGTCTTTGGCTTAGTAGTTGGCGTGATTGCCGGTTTAGTGGTGACTCGTAGAAAGTCAGAAGTTGATTCGACTCATCCTGTCCAGCGTACACCAGTTCAGCGTATTGAAGTGACATCAGATACACCTGCGGTGGCCCCTTTTCTCAAGGCTATGAGCAAACCTGATTAGTAGTCGATCCCTTTGTTGGCTAAAAACTTATCATCGAAGTGGTGTTTTAGTTTAGTCATGTTAGTCGCGATATCTACAAGCGGCAATAGATCTTCAGGGAAGTTTCTACCCGTGAGACAGAGGCTCGTTTTTTTATCTCGCTTAGTTATTAGATTTTTTAAGTCAGAATGTGTCAGTAAGCCGTCGTGTACGGCGTTATTGATTTCATCACAGATTACAACGTCGTATTCACCACTTTCAGCTGCTTCCTTAGCTACCCTTAGGGTTTCAACTGCCGCTTTTTTGTGGGTAGCTTCATCTATACCGGCTTCGCTCAGTTCTCCTGCGTTATAAAATCCTTTGCCACCTCTAAAAAAGAATAACTCGTCTGTAAACAAAGGCTCAATCTTGTGAATAAATGTATGTTCGCCAACTTCCCAGTGTTTTATAAACTGAATATAGGCTACTTTCTGTCCCCTACCGAGTGCGCGGCACATTAAACCAATACTCGCACTAGTCTTTCCTTTGCTTTCACCAGTGTAGACTACGACAACTGATTCTTTCTGCTTGTAATCTTCAAATGCCATATGTGTTTAGTATGAAGTATCAGGTATGGAGTATGCAAGCGCCGAGGCTTACGCAACCTGATCCGACTCTTGTTTTGGTTCATCTGGTGATACTGCATTTGCAAGTACGAGCAGAGAAAGTACGATTACGCTTCGTCGAGTGCGTATAGCGCTTGAGCGCTCTTCGCCGGCAGGTTGTTTCAAGAGGCGTGCGTATACCGGGTCGGAGGCGAGCATATCCTCGGTCTCATCGTCATAAGTAGACGTATTATTCTGGAGTGAAGTAGCTAGGTTCGAATCAATATCGCTTGGTAGTTCGCAGCCTCGAAGATCAATTATGCCAGTTTGATAATCGTCAATGTATGCAACAAGATCAGGATCAAGAAACGTAATAAGCTCAGGAAGGTCGATATCTCTGTGCGAGGCTATTTGTTCACGCGCAGCAGCTTGTTTTGCTGCATCTGGTCTGTATGATTGTGCTCCTACGGCCATAGCGTATCTCCTTTACACTACTTAGTACTTGTAGCGTATCAGAAATAAGCGATCTGTTCTGTGATCTTTATCACTACTGTTGGAGATTAGATTCAAGCGCTACTTGCCAGTCGAATAGCCCACCTTCAACCGCTACCGCAAGAAGCTGTTTGTCTAGACCTGTTGCGATAAGAATACCAACAATAATGAATATAATGCCAAGAATGCGCTTGAACCAGCCGTTCGGGTTAATCCCCCAGCCAAGTTTTTGCACGATTTTTGAGCCAGCAATTGAAATTAGCGTGAGCATTCCAGCAAGTCCTACAACAAACGCGAGTAGATAGAGCATGCCTCTTACCGGTGTGGCAGGAAGTATGCTCGCCACAATTAAAGCGTAGGTTGGGCTGCAGGCGCTAAATACAGGCCCAAGGCTAGCACCTAGTACAACATCGCCAATTTTGCCTTGTTTCTGAAGCGCCTTACCAGATGCCTTGTTGGCTCGTTCTTGTAAGTGCAGTAACATAGCTACTTTTTCCCAAATGTTCGGAAAAAGATATGTTATACCAAAAGTGATAATAATGGCGCCACTAACTATTTGCCAGGTTCGCGTCGGTACATCAATCAGTAGTGTTGATGCCTTCAAGAGTACACTGAACATAACTACCGATGCGCTCAATCCTGCAATTACAAAAACGGGGCTTCGTGATCGCGTACCGTCCGAACTTCTCGCAAGTAGCACTGGGAGTAGCGCAATAACACACGGAGCTAGTACGGAAAGAACACCCGCGAGGAATGATATAAACAGTAGTGCCATAGTTACTGTACGTTTTCGAGCACGCTACTGAGTGATTTGTCTTTACCGTAGCCAACCCACTTCTGCTGTAGATCGCCCGAAGTATTTACACGCACAAATGTAGACTGTAGTGTAACGCCATACTTCTTTTTAAGATCAGTGGAACTGTCGAAGTCAGCTTCTAGCACTTGGACACCATCGGGTATTTGCCCGTCAGTGATTGCTTGTTTGAACGCTCGGCACTCAGGGCACCACGGTGCGTAGAAGAATACTACTGTTGTATCGTAGCTTGCATCTGAGACTGCACCACTCGAATACTGCTCATAGCGGCCAGCCGTTGTGTTGGCTGGCTTCGTATTTGTGGCACTAGTGTTGGTACTTTGGGCAGGTGATTCTGCCGGGCTATTAGCAGTTTTATTGGTAGGCGTAGAGGCATTCTCTTGGGTGAGCGCAAAAACTCCCCCACCTATCAGAATTACTGCCGCTACTATTAAAGCTACAATGTAAGGCTTCTTCATGTAAGAACGCTCCTGTTTGGTGAACTATTACTTGGTAATGCCAGATGTCTTTAGGGCTGCTTCAACCTTTGGTCGGTCGAATCCTACAATAATAGTATCACCAATTTCTATAACTGGAACGCCCATCTGGTTACTCTTTTTAACCATTTCTTCTGCGGCTTTCGGGTCTTTTTCTACATCAACATCTGTATATGCTATACCTGCACCGTCGAAGTACTTTTTTGCTTGGTGGCAAAAACCACACCACGTTGTTGAATATACTGTTACTGCTGCTGTATGTGACATAATATGTATCCTTTTATGCATTAAATATGAGCTCACTGAGTACTGTTTTACTCGGTGAATCGGTAGAAATCTTATAACAAACTCGTTGTCCTTCACGGACGCGTACTACGAGCCCTGCATCAGAGAGAATCTTCATGTGCTGAGAGACGCAGGCAGGGGTAATATTAAGTTTTTCGGCTAGTTGGCTGACGCACCACGCAGGTTGTTGGGCAAGCAGCTTGAATAACCCGAAACGGGTTTTGTCACCAAGTGCATTAAACATGACCGCGTAATCTTCTGTAGCCATACTATAATATTAAGCCAACGCTTAAACATTTGCAAGCTTTACTGCTAAAGTTGTGGTGTAATTTCCGCTAATGCCTGATTGACAGTCGATACGGTAATGCCAGAGTTCCGAATAACTTCTAGGTGTGAACCGAGCTCGGTGGGTGTGGTGTTGTAGTCTGGGTCGTTTGCTGTGCTCGGGTCTACTGCGTGATACACGAGTACGAGCCATGTACGCTGTTGGTTTGCCTGCGTAACCCACGTTGATAACTCCAATGTAGTAGTTGCACTCGTTACATTCTGAACTTTAATTGCGTACCGTTCAAAGTTTTCTCTACTGTTAAAACCAGTATTTACGCTTCTGTGGGACGAATAATATTGTTGAATTGCAGCAAGCGACTCCGCATTGTACTCACCAAATGGTGAAGCAAAGTCAGTAGGCATAAAGCCGGTAATATTTGTGAGTGCATCGCGAGATGTCGTGAGTTCGCTCATAAGTTGAGATGGTGATGACTGTACGAGCGAGGTATGTAGCATCCCGTGTGATCCGATTTCGTGACCGGAACGGCCGAGGTCAGTAATCATTTCTGGTGTCATGTAATACGGATCGCTTAAGTA
>JAGOUG010000075.1 GCA_018061375.1 Candidatus Saccharimonadota bacterium | reverse complement strand
GTATAAACCCCAGACCAACGAACCAAAGTACTACAACACACTTACAGCTCTAAAGTTTCTAGAGCAAGCTAATATACTTGTTAAATCAGGTCAAAAGTAGTAAAATACTACAGTTACGCACATGCTTCAACTTGTGTAGTCCGTCAGCTGGCGGAACTAATGAAAATAATTAATCGATTGAATCCTAAATAGGGTTCAGGATGACAGAAACGGAATTACATGGCAAAAAAGATTACTGCGAACCTTAAGCTTCGCATCCCAGCAGGAAAAGCTAGTGCGGGACCTCCAGTAGGTTCTACACTTGGTCAATACGGCCTTAACATGATGGATTTTATCAATCCATTCAATGAACAAACTAAAGATTTAATGGGCTCAGACGTTATTGTTCACCTTCAGATTTTTGAAGACAGAACGTTCACTTTTAACGTTATCGGCGAACCCGTTGATGACCTCATTCGTAAAGCCCTCGGCATTAAAAAAGGATCTGGCATTCCTCATAAAGAGAAGGTTGGAAAGTTAACTGATGCACAGCTTACTGAAATAGCTGAAAAGAAGATGAGTTATTTAAATGCAAACGACATCGAATCAGCCAAAAAAGTCATTGCCGGTACAGCTCGTTCAATGGGCGTGGAGATTGAAGGCTAAGTATGGCTACCTGGGAACAACTTCAGTTTAATCAGCCGACCAGTGCCGGTCACGTGCTACACAGGGAGCAATTAGCAGCTACTGATATGGAAGATGAGCGTGAAGCAGCCATAGACTCAGATACTATACTCTTAACGACATGTCCTGAGGTTCGACGTACGAGGCTCGCAATCAGTTATTTTCTACATCGTGGACTAGGCGATACAAGTGAAGATGTACTAAGAACCATTGAGACACGCGGAAGAGATTAATTAGATAATACTGTGGGAGGCCGAAAGCCGCTTGAACCACGAAAGGAGCCACCATGGCAAAGAAAGCAGAATTAGTAGAACAAGCACAGAAACTGAAACTAGATGTTTCAGCAAAAAACACAATCGCAGAACTAGAAGCAGCAATCGAACAGAGTAAAGATCTTAGATCTGAGGTCTCAGAAGAAAAAAATCTAAGCTCCAAGAACGAAGATCTACCATCTGACGACAAGGTCGTCACTGCTAAAGCCGGTAAACGCTCAGCGAAAGCCCTTAAGGAAGTAGAAGAAAAAGAAGCGAAAGAAGAGCGCAAAGAAAAAGTAGCCGCTGGCGAACTTGACCCAAGCGCTGAGGGCATCAAAAAAGGCCCTTCACCAAAGACTCGCTCTAGACTAGAACGACGAAGCAAAGGCTATAAGAAGGTAGCTGAACTTATTGATTCTGAAAAAGAATATACTCTGAAAGAAGCATCTGAAATTCTACCCAAAACGAGTACTGTTAAGTTTGATGCAAGTGTAGAACTTCACGTTAATCTTGGCGTGGACCCACGTCAGGCAGATCAGAACATCCGTGCAACGGTTGCGCTACCTCACGGTACTGGTAAATCAATTAAGATCGCCGTATTTGCTCCAGCAGATCAGCACGAAGCAGCAAAAGCTGCAGGTGCAGACATTGTTGGTGAAGATGAGTTCTTGCAACAGCTCGACAAAGAACAGCTCGACTTCGACGTTCTTATTGCAACACCACAGCTCATGGCTAAGCTTGGTAAATACGCACGAATCCTCGGCCCACGCGGTCTAATGCCAAACCCTAAGAGTGGTACAGTCACTGCCAAGGTCGCAGACGCCGTTAAAGAGGCTAAAGCCGGTAAGGTTGAATTCCGTGTAGACAAACAGTCTATTGTTCACCTTGCAGTTGGTAAAGTAAGCTTTACACCACAGCAGATTGCAGAAAATGCACACGTTGTACTAAAAGCTCTTGCAGACGCAAAGCCAGGAAGCGTAAAGGGCACCTACATGAGGAAGGTTACAATGACCACAACCATGGGTCCAAGCATGACTATCGCCCTCAGCGAGGTCTAGGCTTCACTATAGTCACTCAAAAAGGTCCTTGACGGACCTTTTTGTTTGTATGGAGTTATATTTGTTGTACAATTAATGTCAACGCACGGTGGGTCGTTTAAGTTATTTTAGGGGTATATATGGCAGAGGTTAACGACCACACCGTTGGAGCAGAATTTGGAGATTTACGTGTGCCAGAGCGGCACCTTGCTGGTATAGCTGAAGTAAGTGATTTAATTGAATCAGGATCAGACCCGAAAACAATACTCGCAAAAGTAACAGGATTAATTGCAACTGCTAGCACGTCAGCATTAAGTAGTGCAGAAATGCATGATGGTGGTGTTTTAAACACAAACAGAGCTAACTTCGAAAAACGCTTTCAGCCTGACCAAAATAAAATTCATACAATATGCACCGCCATGCGTGAGCTTGGCCATAAGGTAGTACTTACCTCGGGAACTTTTGATATTATACACATAGGGCATGCTCAGTATCTCGAATCTGCTGGTATGCATGGAGACTTTCTAGTTGTTGGTGTTGATAGTGACGCGAAAGTGCGCAAAAAAAAGGGCGAGCATCGTCCTATTGTAAGTGAAGATGAACGACTCCGAATGCTTTCACATATACGTGCTGTTGATCTACTGACACTCAAACATCCGGATGACGCAAAGTGGCAGCTAATCAAAAATATACAGCCAGATACACTCGTTGCAACCGAAGGTACGTACACACAAGAAGAAGTGAACACTCTAGAGAGTGCATTTGTAGAACGCGTAGTCGTATTACCACCACAGGCCACAACATCAACAACGGCACGTCTGAGAAGAATACAGATTGCTCAGAGTGGGGTTCTGCGCGAAAAACTAAATGATGAATTGGATACATGCCTAAGCGACCATATGTCACCAGAAGTATTAGAAGAAGTAAGGGCTATAGTTGGAAAAGTCTTCGACCAAGAAGGTCTACGGTGAGCTTTGAAAGAGCTACAGTCCTACATGTACCGGTTATTAGTCGCAGTTACCTAGACTACCTTGATTCGCAGTCAGAAGTTGATTCAATACACATACTAGACAATAGTGCGGTTGGTGAATTCGACGGTATACGCAAAGACTTGCGTAAACTTGAAGCGGATGAGGTTGTAGCATTATTGAGGCCCAGGCTTGAAGTTCCGGTACAAACAATTGGCTCAATAGGTCTGCGTAGTTTAATTGAGACTACGACTACCGATCTCATTATGCCGGATGACGAAGTCAGCGACGCAATCGTTTCACGGTACAACCTACCCGCGGACAGATATCGACTCGAGAAGATCTTCTTAAGGTGGGATAGAAAGAATATTGCAACAAACGTAGAAGTTGATGCCGATGAAATAATAGAGACGGTTGATCTCCCGGTAACTGTACGCGAACAGCTTGAAGAAGAAATAAATATGTCGAGTGACTGGTGGCGTCAGGTAGGTTGCGTGATATTCAGTAATGATGGTAATCTCATTGTCTCTAGTCATAATACATATGTACCAAGTGATACTTCGGCAGAAATTGATGGCGACATCCGATCACAAGCGTCTAGGGGTATAAGTATTGACATAGCGAACGCACAGCACGCAGAGTCCCGTGCGATTGCAATAGCAGCCAGAAAAGGCTTAGTTCTTGAAGGAGCATCATGCGTAGTGAGTACCTTCCCTTGTGCGGTATGTGCAAAAATCATTACAGATGCTGGAATTAAACAGGTATATTTTGGTGATGGATACGCGACAGCAGATGGTCTCGAGATTTTACGAGCAGCTGACATACAGGTTATTAAAGTGAATGGGCTACCAATGCCTGATGAGCAAAGTAGAGTACGCGCAGTACCCTACATAAAATCTAGCGAGAAATCTTGAATCGAACTTTTTGATCAGCTTTTAGATCATCCTCGGGCTTAATAATATGAACATGCAGATGTGCGACTGATGCACCTGTCTGAGTAAAGTCACCGAATC
>JAGOUG010000074.1 GCA_018061375.1 Candidatus Saccharimonadota bacterium | reverse complement strand
GGCTACCAATGCCTGATGAGCAAAGTAGAGTACGCGCAGTACCATACATAAAATCTAGCGAGAAATCTTGAATCGAACTTTTTGATCAGCTTTTAGATCATCCTCGGGCTTAATAATATGAACATGCAGATGTGCGACTGATGCACCTGTCTGAGTAAAGTCACCGAATCTTAATGCGATTCCACCAAAAGCCATAGTTCCCGTATACTTCTTGATGACTTCATGAAGATCAAGCCACTCCGTCTGCGTTAGTTCTGCGGGTGAACGCATGTGTCGATCAGAAATCGCAACTAGGTGCGTGTCTGTGTTCTCATACGGTACCATATTACTAATTACCGTCCATGACGGTTCGCGAGAAACAATCTTCATTTCGCTCGGGTCACTTACGTCAATCGCTTCTTGGCAAAACGGACAGTCACCCTCGAGTTCTATTCTTCTATATTGTTCATGTTGTTCTGCGCTACGTGCTTTTGAAGTATCGATGTAAATGTATTTTCGTTTACGAGTATTAATAGTGAAGTTAAAGTCTTCGTTACTATCTGCAATTACCAGTTCTGATGCTACTAAGTCCCACTCATCTTCATCGATAGCTGGGAAAAAAGCATCACCATTAAATGAATGGTCAATTTCAGATGAGACTATGAAGCGGCTCATGGGTAAATACTGTCTATACACCTGCTCACCCCCGATAACGTACAGTTCTCTTGGGTCATCAAATGAATCCAGCAAAGCCTCCTCAGGATCCGTAAAGACCTTACAGCCAGGAATTACTAAATCTTCTTGTCGTGTCAGAATTCTATTTTCACGACCCGGTAATGGCCTTCCGATAGAATCATAGGTAGTTCTCCCCATAAGAACAATATTGCCCATGGTTTGTTGCTTGAAGTGCTTCATGTCAGCACGGAGCCTGCCGGCCCATGGGAGTTGATTGCCTACACCAATGCATCTATCTGCATCGTACGCAACTATTATACGGGGTTCTTTATGGATATTCTCCATAGTTAACTGCTAGGCGTATCTATCATCATTTTTGGATAAGGATCGTAACCTTCAAATACTATATCGCCTTTGCGCCATGCAAAAACATCGCTCAGGGCAGAGTCGATTAATGCTCTGGGGAATGGCCTAGGTTCTCTGGAAAGGATTGTTTCTACATCTTCTTCTTGACGATCATAAATATGAACATCTGAAAGTGTGTGTGTATACACTGTCGGTGTGTATCCGGTAACTTTAGCAACCACCATATGTAAAGCTGCGTATTGAATTAGGTTCATAGCGAGACCAACAGGTGCATCTGCACTTCTTTGTACGTGATGAAGCTCAAGCTCATCGTCCATTACCCTAAAGTGGAGCATTGAGCCATGACATGGTACCCAAACGGTCTCTTGTTGGTACCCGGGTGCTCGAAATATTGTAGATGGAACAATCGTAGTTGCTACGTGTGTCCTTAATTGAGGGTTAGCACCAATCTGGTCAACAATGGCTTTGATTTGATTAAAGCTTGCTCCTGCAGGAGTAGGGAAGTCATGATACGCGGGGCCATACGAACCTGGTCCAAAATCACCAGGCTCAAGGCCGCGCTTAGCGCACTTCTCGTCTGTGATAAAGTTCTTCCACCACGGGCAACCCCACGCCGCTAAATCATCGAGTGTACGTACGCCGTTAATAAACGCCGTAAGCTCGGCAATCGACGCGTTTGAAGCCTGAGATAAATCACGCTCTGTCAGAAGCGGAAAGCCATTCCGGAGATCGTACTTTAAATGCCCAGGAGCAAATAGTGTCCACGCGCTGTCTTCAAGCTGTGTACCGATCTTCTTTCCATTTTGTCGTATGTCCGTAAGGAGATCATGATACTGCGTGTCTACTGTTGGATTATCAACGTACCCAACTATATCAATAAATTCTGTCTCAGTTTTTACCTCTGACATATAAGGTCTCCTCTAAATTGCTTGTGTAGTATCTGGCACTAACCCACCAATGCTTATACGTATTATATCATCAAAAAATTCATAGATTTTACACTCTAGGCTTTCACGGTGGTATACTTTATTAAACCAACGGGTGGACCTGGAGGGTTTATGGGTACAAAAGGCTTACTAATTTCAATCGATGCGGTCGATTCTAAGCTCGCGAATAATCAGGCCCACCTTATTGCAGAGCGCCTCAAGAATGATGGATATACAGCATCTTGGATTGATCTGTCAGACAGTACTATGCCCGGAGCCTATTTTGTTAATAAATACGAATCAGATAGCTATCAAAAAGATCATTTGTTTGAACCGTTTACTCCTGCGGTTTTTTACGCACTTAATCACTTCGATGCCAGTGCTGAAATTACTGAATTACTAAGTACCGGTGCCGTTGTTGTATGCAGTAATTACGTAATTAGTAATGTTCTATCACGAATACAAGATTCACTTACAGATAAAAATCTCGTTAACTGGATAGATAGTCTCGAGTTTGGAATGCTCGGCTTACCACGGCCCGATGTAACGATAGCATTCACAGATACTTCAAATAAATCAGCGCAAAATCTTATCAGTCAATTTGGTAAAAACTTAACGTTACTAGATGCTCAGTTAGCAGGCAGAGAATCCCTCACACAAACCCACGCCGAGCTCTGGTCTCTTATTCAGCCATATGTAAGTAACCTTCAAAAGCATGTAGAAAAAAAATCAACAGGTATACTTAACGAAAGTCAGGTTAAATCGAGACCTAGTTTACAAAGTAATGATGAGTTACTAACTATCCAGACGACACTGAGTACTCTAGCGGTACTAGAGGTGTATAGATCGTCACAAGATCTACGTGCAAAAATAATCATAAAACCAACTCGTAGCATAAACCTCTATAATCCACCTACGTTAGACACTGAGACGGCAAAACAGTACCAGAAAAAGATGCAAGAAATCTCAAGTATTTACTCGGAAATTGAAAAAAATATGTCCGAATACAGAGTAAAGGCTAAGCTCAAACCAATATCTATCTTGCAGATTTGTGCCCCACTCGCTACGGCAAAAACTGTTGAACTTGTACTTACCAAAAATGACGCTGAACTCTTTTGTGCACGGATACTCAGCTCACAGCTTGGCGAACTAAGGGATTTTGCTCGAAATATCTGTAACACTTATTCTCTTGACGTCTCTAGAATGAGCCAGCTAGCCGTACCGTCCGATCTGGTGCAGAAATATAACCTTCAACCAATAAAAGGTGATGACCGCTACGCAGTTAAGTTAACTTCAGCAACTCCAAAAAACGAATTTGATACTATACCAGACATTCTTTTTAGTGAAAGTACACTTTCATACTCCGAGTTAATTCGAAAGTGTGATGAACTTTCATACTCCGAGAAGGAATCAGTACTAGCGCAGCCACATACACAAGATCTTCGGCTGTCAAAGTCTGTACAGTACATGTTCGACGTAATATCAGACATATCAACATTAAGCGCATATGCAGCCGCACAGATTGGATCATATAGTTCTCAGCATGTAAGCCCTCACTATAGCTATCGACACCCAAAATCTGTATCAGACGCACTCTGTGACGACTTGTATATAGAAATGCATGATCTCAGCTTCGAACTATATCAACTACTGCATGAAGCAGGTTACCCAGAAGAAGCACAGTATGCATCATTAACGGGACATAGGGTAAGAACCCGAATTACCCTAACTTTGGATGAACTGGTAAGACTTAAATCTAATAGTCTCGGTCAAACTGAAAATAAACAGCTGAAGAATCTTATTGATGAAATGGCCGACCAAATTTCAGAAACACACCCAATACTTTCTAAATATATATCTACAGCTACGACACCCGTAGTACTATGATCGGCTATTTTTTTGCGTAAGTAGTTGTTTTGAAATTGAATTCAAGAAGTCTACCGTATCAAAATCAGCTACACCCACTGGGTCGGCTACCTCACCATATGCAG
>JAGOUG010000016.1 GCA_018061375.1 Candidatus Saccharimonadota bacterium | reverse complement strand
GGGTAATATGGTTGGTTTCTGGGGTTATGCTCGTTTGATTTTTCCTGTGGTAGAAGCTGTTGCTAAGACCATATACCGCAAGGGCAAAGGAAATGATGTTCGTGTACCAAGACTTTTGAAGCAACTCAACATACCGTACCCAGATGTAGTTTGGCAAATGTACCGCAATTCGTTGGCTCATTCTGACCATTTAGTGCATATAAGCAAAGGTAGCAGAACAATAAACTGGTCTGTAACTGCTTCAGCTGGCGGTGTTAGTACTGGTCATTTCTTTATACACGACCAAGTTCACTTAGATACACGGCGTCTTTATGAAGACTTTTTGGCATTTCTTGATATTGAAATAGCTAGGGCAACGACCAATGTATATGTGAAAACAGGTGTCTCTGTTGGCAGTAAGTACAGTGGAAGATTTGGTGCCGAGGTAGATACCTTTCCTAGCTAGATAAATCTAACAGCTCAATCTGCAAATCAAGCATAGATATTTCTATATCAGGTAGCACAACCACTATGTCTTCAAGTACTAGTAACGGCGGAAAGTGTAGTTCTGGTATGTCTATATCTAGGCTCGGAATATCAAGGTCTAGTATTGGGAAATCAAAGTCGTCTATAATGTTGCTCATACAGCGTAAAGTATTTCTTTTATTTCGTTTACTCTACGCTCATCATAGTCCGTACTAATCATTCGCAATGTGTCTACTAGAGGGAGCCAGAAATATATCCAATGGTATATAACATATCGTTAGGCAATGGATAGGCAGAGTCTTGTTGGTTCGATCTTTTACTGTCTATTGTGCTATTGATTATTATTTTGCTAAAATTAAGCTTAAGATTAAAATAAGTGAGGAGAAGTTTTTATGCTTAGAAATCAAAAGACATTGAAATTATTAGCTATGCCTAGCCAGATACTAAGTTTCGGATTTAAGTCTAAGAAAACTATATTTAAGGTAGCAAAGAAGCCTGTATACTTCGCGATCGATCAAAAACTTGTTCGCCGTCATAAAGTGCTATTTCTGCTAGCGGGGCTTGGTCAAGGGGTGGCCATCTTGGCAGTAATAGCAAGTGCTATCATTCCAAACATTGGCAACAAGGCATACGCAGGTAGTGGCGCCTACTCCGGTCCGCACGGCAGTGATGTATTTGTAATGCTAGTTAAAACTGATAACCCAGGAGCGAGTAGTAGCACACAGTTTACTGTCCCAACCTCTGGTGGTAGCTACAATTACAATGTCGATTGTGATGATGACGGTACGTGGGACTCTACCGGGGTGACGGGGAGTTACACTTGCAGCTATAGCTCTGCAGGAACGTATAGCGTGGTGATAGACGGCACGTTCCCAGCGGTTTATTTTGCATATACCGGTGAAGGGCCTAAGTTGTTAGAAATTCAGCAATGGGGCAACAATCATTGGCTTTCAATGGATGAGGCATTCTTCAATGCTTCAAATATGCAGATTACAGCAAGCGACATTCCGGATCTGAGCTCAGTCACAAGCTTGTATAGAACATTCATGAACACAGCCTCAATGAATGCCGATATCAGCAGTTGGGATGTAAGTACCATAACTTCTATGTATCAAACTTTCTATGGGGCTAGCTCTTTCAACCAGCCCCTGAATAATTGGGATGTAAGTCATGTTACAGATATGTCAGGCATGTTTACATTGGCAACTGCTTTCAACCAATCTTTAAGCAGTTGGAACACCAGTAATGTTACGAGAATGCCCTATATGTTTCAACAAGTGTCTGCGTTTGATCAAGATATATCAAGTTGGGATGTTAGTAGCGTTATAGACACGAGTGGTATGTTCCTTATGGCTTCATCGTTTAATGGAGATATAAGTGGTTGGGACGTGAGTAGTGTAACTAACATGGAGAGCATGTTCAATTCGGCTTCGGCCTTCAACCAAGATATCAGCGCCTGGGATGTATCAAGCGTAACAAATATGAGTAATATGCTGCGCTGGACTTCATTCAACCAAGATATTAGCTCCTGGAACGTGTCGAACGTTACAACAATGTACCGCATGTTTGCTGGCACACCGTTCAACCAAGATATTAGTAATTGGGATATCAGTAGTGTAACTAGTCTGAATGAGATGTTTGAAGGTGCTTCAGCTTTCAATCAGCCCTTGAATGACTGGGATACCCATAATGTCACAATTATGACTGGGGTATTTCACGGTGCTTCAGCCTTCAATCAACCGCTCGACAACTGGGACACTAGTAATGTTACAGACATCGGGAGCATGTTCTTAAATGCCTATGCCTTTAATCAAGATCTCGGCAGCTGGAATACTAGCAATATTACGTCTATGTATCATGTCTTCCAATACACACAGTTCAACTACGATATTAGTAGTTGGGACACGAGTAAAGTTACAACCATGAGATTCATGTTTCAGGGCACACCGTTCAACCAAGATATCAGCGGTTGGAACACTGGTGCAGTCACAGATTTTGTCAATATGTTTTCAGGTGCAACTGCATTCAACCAAGATTTGAGTAGCTGGGATGTTAGTAGTGCCGTTGATATGCATGGTATGTTCGCATCTGCTACTAGCTTCAATCAAGATATCGGTAATTGGGATATGAGTTCTGTAACCAACGCTGAGTGGATGTTCGATAACTCTGGTATTAGTCCCGAAACATATGATCTTATTCTAACCGGTTGGTCTGGCCAGCTACTTCATAGTAATGTCACTTTTGGTGCTAGCGGCAAGTCATATTGTGCAGTAGCGACCGCTCGACAGAGCATCATCGAGAACTTTAACTGGACCATTAATGATGCTGGCCAAGCCTGTATGCCTGAAATTTCAACAGGAGGAGTGGCAAGTTTGGCTAGCGACACAGCTACGCTCGAGATTAATATAATTGATGATGGTGGAGGAAATGTTCAGGATGCAGGCGTGCAATATGGTACTGATACTAATTATGGTGGAACGCGATCTGCAAATAGCTTCGGCGAGGGTATTCAGCAAGTAGATCTAGGGTCGGGTAATCTTCAGTGTGAAACCACGTACCATTACCGAGCTTTTATTCAAAATAGTGCCGGCACCGCACATGGTGAGGATGCAACATTTACAACATCGGAATGCCCACCGCCCCCACAATCGTTCGACTTACGTCTCAGGGCAAGTCTGCTAAATACGGCTCCGGTCAGAACCGGGGATACCGTAAACTACCAACTCAAGGCCAAGAACCTAGGGCCGGGGGCAACAAATTCTGCCATATTTTACGTCAACATTCCGCATGAAACCAACTACGGGAGTGCTACGTCAATGTTCCTGACTCGTTCGATAGCCAATGCTATAACCAGGGTCCCATCCAAGAAGTTGATGGTGGCGGGCCTCTTTGGAGTTCATACACCGGAGATTTGATTGTCTGCCAAGTATATAGTGATACCGGATATATTAACTCCGGTGATGAACTGACTATGAACCTGAGTTTAACTGCAACCTCAAATTTTCAAGAAGGTAGCTCTGTGTTGCGCGGTCTGCTTATTGCGGAGGATGAGAACGAATCAGATATGCTCACATTTTTCAGCGCTATACAATCGGGCACCCCAGTATTTGATGTCCCTATCAATAACATAGTTAATTTAACCTACGGTCAAGGCGACTCTGACGGAGACGGGGTCTACGACAACATAGAGAATGCAGCACCCAACAACGGTGATGCAAATAACGACGGCACTCTTGATAGTGCCCAGTCCAACGTAACCTCACTAGTAGACCCAGTAACTGGTAAGTATGCCGTCCTCGCAGTAGATGAACAATGTGAAATAACTGGTGTTACACTTCGACCCGAATCAGCTAATACTACCCAAGATAAAGACAACGAATACCCTAATGGGCTGATGGACTTCACCCTAGGTTGTGGGACCCCGGGCTACACTGCTACCGTCACCCAGTACCACTACGGAACTAAAAAAGACGGCTTCAGTGTACGAAAATACAATCCATCCACCAAAACCTATAGCAACATAGATACTGCCTCGATCTCTGAGAGCACGATAGCTACTCAGACAGTAACCCAAGCAACCTACCAAATTAAAGACGGAAGCAGCCTCGATCTTGATGGCGCAGAAGACGGCAACATACACGACCCAGCTGGTCTTGCACGGAAGGACTGGCTGGCAGGAACTGGGCAGAACCTGGCTATAGCTCTTTACGCTAGCTTTACTCTCGTAACTTTGGGCGGAAGCGCTTATGTCCTGAGACGAGCTCGACGCAAGTCACGCCCTACATACACGACACTTCGTTAGCGGGCGTCCTGTGTTTCAATTGTCTCGTTTCACCCTGTCAAAAATCCGTGACCTGTATGCGGAGCCAAGCTGGACAAGATGAAGTCAGAACTGTGAAAATGGTTCTGACTTTTTGTATACCCAGAATAGATTTGAAACCGAGAAAGCCATTAACCACATTTACCAAGACTGCTTTCTATATACTGTGAGATAATCGAAGTATATGAAAAAAATACATCTAAAAGCGACGTGGGTAGTTAACGCCCCCAGGGAGTCTTTGTATAAAATTGCTACTGACTTTGAAAATATGCCGACCAATTTCCCAAAAGTAGCCCACTCCGTAAAGATAGCTAAAAAAGATGGCAATAATCTACTAATACACGCAGAAGCTAAATCACTTGGTATTCCACCGATACCAGTTACTATGCAAACAACACTCGTTCCTGGAAAAGGCTATATTTCAGACAACACAAATCATAAATTCAAAGCGACTGGACACGAGGAGTTTTTAATGGAAGATGTGAATGAAGGCACAAAGATCACATATTCTTATGAATACGACCTTTCGAAATCAAGCGTTATGCTCCGCATTTTTGCAAAACCACTATTTGGTTGGGTTTCAATGTGGTACTGGAAACGAGTTTATATAGACAGACTAGTAGAACTGTCACGGTAGCTAGAAGTTAAATTACGGCTAGGTCTTCTTTAATTACAGTTATAACTTGCTCTATCGTTGTGAGCCAATACTAGATACTCGACATCAAGTCCAGTAAGCATTTACGCTACTGGACTATTGTTATCCTAAGTATTTACTGATAAGTTTGTAGGCTGAATAAGCAATAACAACAAATAGCAGAATATGTACAGCTGAACCTATGCTCACAGGGTCAAACTGATTACATATCGCTCGAGAACGTATGCAGCCATTTGTAAGATATTCATTAAGCAGAAGATAGGCAAAGCCACTCATTGATACAAGCCAGACAAAAACAGCCAATATAGGTGATTTGGGCACTTATACACTCCTTTAATAATTCACAATTATTATAGCATTTGTAATACAGAGATAGTCCGTGACCTGTATGCGGAGCCACACATAAGTATCTTAGAGAAGTAAAAGACTCGCCGTTATGGCGAGCCTTTTGTTTAGTTAGTCGGGAACAGGTCGTCGAGGCATCTGTCTTCTGCGACCTGTTCGTTCGTCGGACCGATATTCATACCCTGTGGACCCGGTGCTCGTTTAAACTCATCGTGCGCCAAGCGATGTTCAACGCATTCTATGAACACAGGGTCATGTCTCTGCTCTTCAGTTGGCGTACGGTCTTCTGGTAGGCAACTGTGTGCCAGTACTAAAACACCAACAGAGATTGCTGCTATTCTAGCAAAGAATTTAGTCTCCTGACTTATATGGGGTTTTTCCATTGTAGTAACTTTCTAGATAGCAAAAAGCCATCTTATATTAAAGTGATTGGTAGAATTTCAAATAGTAGATATATAAAGAGGCGCCTAGAAGGCACCGCCACGAAAAACACCACCCAAGGTTGGGGCCACGGAACGGTGTTTTAGGTGAACGGTTATCATAAACTATATTATAGATTGAAATTGCTATAATACAAGTTCATTGTTCGGGTTCCGTTCACAATTGCGAGATAGATATAAGCATTATTTAAAGATAGTTTTTTATTTTGCTCATGCTTGCTATCAACACAAGAAACCGGGTAGTATCTTAATAACAAGAAAGGAGTATTGCAATGGAAATCCCTATAACAGAGGTGACATTAAAGGAAGAAGGGTTGATACAACTTTTTCGCGCAGATAGTAGGCGGTTTGGAAGAGGCTTTTCAGATGGAGCTAAATCTTCAGTGCCCCATGAAGTGCCAATGACTGAGGGTATTTTTGCTATGGCTCAGCATACTATTGATTATGCACGAGAGCACTTCCCTGATGTTGAAGAGATTAGGGGTAAGGATTACGAGTTGGGTGTAGTTATAGGGGTCTGGGCTTCGATGAAAAGCCTTGAATTTGCAGTATCTCAAAATCCTCGGCTCAGAGAAAAAATCGAAGAACTTGGTGGCATTCCATCATAGTTACTAGGTACTAATACGACTTTTTTCACAGCGATTTTCGTCGTACAATCTTCGTCTGCACTAAGTGTAGCTGATAAAAACTTACACACTACGCAAAACGTGTGAACGGCGTTGGACTTGGTTAACAGTTATGTTGAAGCGGGTTTTGGCTTCTGATCAATTAAGACATCTTGTTGCCATTTGCTCGGTTTTTTATCTGTACGGTGGATACACCCTACCCAGCAGCATGGTCGTTTTTGGCCTTCAAGAAGTTCCTCAATGGTTCGTCTAATTCGTTTAGCACGAGTTTTTTCTTGCTTGGCGTTTTCGATCCAACAAAGAAATTCGTTACGTGCAAGTGGTGTCAGGCAGTTCCATCGTTCCAAGGCGGTTTCTTCAGACAGTAGAACCACACGTAGATCCTTTGGCAAATCATGCACCACACCAGCTTCGATATTTTTGGTCATAGCATAATAATATCATCCTAATATAGCTTTTTGCTACCAAGACACTTTCTTTGGGATACACCTAAAATTAAACATGTATTTGGTATACTTGCGCATGAAGCATATAAAATAGGGAGCATGATATGTCGCAAAAAATTACACCAAACCTGTGGTTTAACGGAAACGCGAAGGAGGCGGTAGAGTTTTACGTATCCGTTTTCCCCGATAGTAAAATACTGAGTACCGAATATTACCCGAAGACCACTGACGAAGGTTTGGCCGATTTTCAACTCGGTTTAGCGGGTGAGCCGTTAGTGATTGAGTTTATTCTAAGCGGCCAAAATTACGTAGCAATAAATGCAGGACCAGAATTTTCGTTCACAGAGGCGGTATCGTTTTCAGTAGGTTGCAAAGACCAAGAAGAAATTGACTACTATTGGAGTAAACTTTCTACCGTGCCCGAGGCCGAGCAGTGCGGCTGGTGCAAAGATCAGTTCGGTCTGAGCTGGCAGGTAGTGCCCGAAAATGTAGAGGAATTGATGAAAAAACCCGGTGCATACAAGAACATGATGGAGATGAAGAAGCTGGTGATTGCTGATTTCTAGACACGAATTAAACAATGTACACTAGGTGCATAACAATAGAAAGGTCATTAAAATGTTAAATTTAAACTGTTTAATGTTAGGTAGCGAAGATCCAGAAGTATTAGCGGATTTTTACGCTAAAGTTCTCGAGAAAAAACCAGATATGAAAGATGGCACCTTCATCGGTTTTTTGGCAGGTAGCTGCTTTCTTTCAATTGGTCCACACAATAAAGTTCATGGAAAAAATAAGAATCCAGAGCGACTAATCTTCTTTTTCGAAACGACTGAAGTTCAATTGGAGTTTGAAAGGATAAAAGCAATTCCGGGTGCGTCTGTAGTGAAAGAACCATATAGCCCAGGCGAAGAGGGGACGTTTAGTTTGGCTACACTATCAGATCCAGACGACAACTACTTTCAACTTGCAACACCCTGGAACGGCTAAGCCACCTACCGCATAGATCATTAATAAATATAGGTGAAAGTTCCCGCTGGTACTGTCCGGCTGCTGACAACATATAAGCCACTGTAGTTCATCTCGCTTACTGTAACGGTTCCGTCTCCGTTAACACCTTCGACGTACACTACGTGATTACCTTGTTGGCCAATTGCTCCTGCGCGTGGAGCGCTACCAGTTGCAAAACCCTGTGCAGCCGCGCTTGAAACCCAAGCACCTGCATTGCCCAGGCGGTTTGGTAAATCGGGGCGTCTATTTTTTGCATACCACGTGCAGTATCCGGGTGAGTAGGTATTTCCGGCTGAACTAGTTGGAGCTCGTGGTGCAGCGGAAACGGCTGAGGCGTTTGTTGTCCGGATGCGTGTTGTTTGCTGTGGTATTACCGGAGGTAGCGGAAGTGCTCTTTCGGCAATTTGCTCCGTGGTATATGGGATTGTAATGATGTCACCACTATTAATTGTATCCGGGTTGGAGATCTGAATATTTTTTGCGTATAAACGCTGCCAGGTTGTTTGGTGGGCACTGGCAATTTTTGTAAGTGTATCTCCGGGGATAACCGTGTATACAACTGGTGCTGGTGGCGTAGGTACCGGTGGAGTTTCAACTTTTTGAGACTCTTCGTCCTTGGCAGTTTGAGCCACCTTTTTTGTAGATTTTTCACTATCTTGAGGCGTGCTAATACTGAAGTTAATAGGGTTATCTATAGCTTCTTGTTTGGGTAGTGTAGCTGCACCTACGTGACCTATGGTGCCTGAAAAAAGCACAAGCACAAGTAAAGCCACCCTTAAAATGGTAGTACGCATAATTAATTGTTTCTCCTAGTAGTTGGTTATCTTCATAATGTGTTAACCAGGATACAGAAGCATAATTGGCTAGATCCTGGTTTTGCTTTGTCGCGATCCGGGGAATACCCTTTTGTTCGGCGACACAATCTCTTATGCTACACGACAAAAAAATGAAGTCAATGGTAGTTATGCTTAATTTGTTGCGCTATATGTGGTGGTAGTGGGTGTAGTATATATCACAATCGCAGGTAATTATGTATTGATTGCATGTATATAGTATAATCATAAGGATTATAGTAAATACATGAAGGATTATTAATAGATGGAAGATGTGATTACACCAACAGCAGAAGAGCAGGACCAGCGAGCAAGTGGGGCTACGAGTACTGATGAAGGTAGCACTGAGGCGGCAATTGCTGCAGATTTAGGTTTTGGGTCTGAAACTACCACCGCCGAGATATCGACCGACGGCACAGAGGCTGAGTCTGACGCAGATACAGAACTTATAGGAGACCTCGGTGAGACGAGTCTGGGCGCGGCCCTTTCATTAGAAAGTGACGACGAATCAGTACCTATTCCTGAAACTGCACTTCCAAAAGATGAGGCCGAAGAGGCTGCGGAAGCAATGAAGCCATTTTTAAAGCAAAAAGAAGCACAAGCAGACAAATTAACACCCGAAAATAACGATTTGCTCGATTGGCTTGCTTCAGAAGCAGCGAAACAAGCCGTCACTGATTATATTGAAGGTAAGACAAAAATGGGCGCGGCAGAAACGCTGCTTCGTGAAAAGGCGGGCGGATTTAAAGAGCTACATAAAGGCATGGATGTAGAGACTGCCGTTGGGCGTGGTGACGTAGCAACCGGTAGGTCCACTGAAGAAAAAGTGGAAATTCTTGCTGACGCCGACTCGATGCTGGATAAGGTTATTGAACACCAACTTGATCAGATTCTTGGCGACGATGAACTCAGCACTCAAGATAAAATCAGTAGAGTTGAAGCGTTGAAGTGGACGCAATCAGAAGCTTCACAGACTCTGGCAAATACTAGCAAACTCGATTCCGCAGAGTCAATTGTAAGAAACCTAGGTGGCCACGGGAGCCAAGAGGCTGTAGCGGGGTTGTGGGGTAATGTGATTGCAGCTACTGTAGGGGGTTATATTCATCAGGCTATTGGATCACTTGAACGTATTGCAGATCTTACTGGTGAAGACCCACATGACATCATAAAAATTGTTCTGCCAGAGATATCTAAGGGGGCATCAGATCATAATACAGGCAGTAAAAGCTCTACGGATAGTTTAATGGAGCGACATGGGTACCTGTGGAGCAATGGCACCTCCGGTATACCAAGAGGTTACGTCAAAATATCCTAAAACGAGCTAGGGATAGCCTTTGTAGAAGATGCTACGAGAATCTTTGGTAGTAGTTCTTGATAGTGCGGCGGTAAGTTTCTATGTCAGCCAGCAGGACTAGTGCTGTTTTGCGTTTTTCCGAGCCATCTTAAAGAGTGTGGCGCTTCCTGCGAATAGTAATAGGCCAGCTAGTATGTAGGGGAGTGCATCCATACCAGTATTTGAGAGTCGGCCCCATAGGCTTGTCTTGGTGGAGCCAGAATCACAGGTATTTGTTGCATATGCATTTGAGCCGTAAGTTCCACAAGAGTAGGTCGCCTGTGCGAGTGTTGTCATCGGTTGGAACAGTAATCCGAACATCATAGCTAAACTTATTATAAAGTTTTTCATCTTAAACTTCAGATTCATATCGGTATACCCCTTGCAAAACACTAGCACATTAATTTACACTATTAAGCATAACAAATATAAGAAAAAAAGGAATGATGAAATGAAACAAGAATTTGAAAAAGTGTTACAGCAAGAAATGAGCCGTAAAGAGTTTTTACAGTACGTTGGCTCAGCACTTCTGCTAGTAGTAGGCTTCGGCGCTATCCTAAAAGCTTTTAAGATCGGACCCCAAGAGGCATCAAAGGGTTACGGGCTAAGTAGCTACGGCGGCGTTAAGCAGCGTTAGATTGCGAGATTATCGGTTTCTGCTTCGAGGTTTTTTTGCATACCATCAATAAGATGAGATTCTTCTAATATTTTTTCTAGTTGGGTATGGTTATAGCTTTGATCTAGTACCTGCAGTTCTTCGAACGTGTCTACTTCAATAACATCGTCTCTGTTTACACGGTTGACTAACATTGTGTAATTATCTTTTCTAGACTTTAGTGGAACATCTTCAAGAAATAACCCCCTGTTTTGTGGGTCTTGAAGTGTGATCTCTAGATCAGACCGTAACTGCTGAGCATCATTTTTTGTCCAAAATGAAATTCCGACATACAGATCACACGGCTTCTCGGAGCCAAGGTTTACATCTGTAATTTGATCACCCACAGTACTGAAATACCAGTCATCCGTACTATCAACGGGAATTCCATAGTAGCAGCTCTGATATTGGTACGGTTGAATAATATCTAGATTAGAAATGAATAAATCACCTTCAATAACATAGGTATCTTCAAGTAATTCTCGTGCTAAATAGGCAGATACAATATTATTGCTAGATGAAAATTCTGGGTTATCCATGAACTTTAGGCCTGGGTAATTATCCAACAGTTGATCAAATACATTTCCTTTGTAGCCACGGACAATCGTGATGTTGGTAATACCGGCCTGAAGCAATGCGTTGAGCTGGGTTTCTATAAAGCGTTTTCCGTTTACCATTACCATAGGTTTCGGCGTGTTTTCTGTCGCGGGCATCATACGTGAACCGAGGCCGGCTGCTAAAATAACCGCTCGTTTCACACGGTATGGTTCAAGCGCATTAATCCCCTTGTCAGTAATTGAGATGACAGAATTGTGTATTGAGATGAATGATCTATGTGTGAGTGCTTTAGTAGCAGTATTGATTTTACGCTGGGCAAATTGAATCTGTAGGCTATCCGATATATCAGCCACGGGAGTTTCTTCCTTGCAGACTTTGCGTAGTATCTCGAATTCAATTAGTGACAGGGTCATATATAAATACTGTACCATGACTCTATTTGGTATGATTGTTGTAGTGACTAGTACAAATAATCCAAAGTTTATTAACTATCGCGATAGGCGGCTTAATAAAGATGTCGCCCTGAGGGCACTAGTTGATTTTACCCAGTGCTTAGAAGAAGCGGGCTGTACATGGTGGCTCAGTGATGGCACTCTCTTGGGGGCCGTAAGGGAGGCTGACTTTATCTCGCATGATTACGACATCGATATAGGTGTAATGGCTGATACGTTTACACCACACGCAATTAATTTATTAATTAAAAATGGGTTTAATGTCGAGCATATTCTCGGTTCGCGAGAGGCTGGGCTAAAGTTTATTATCCAACGTGATGATACCCACTTCGATTTATTCTTGTACTATGCTCGAGGAGATACGTTATACTGCTCTTGCTATAAACCACTCCTTCAATATGTATCAGCTAGGCGCATTGATTTTGAGTACCCGATGTTTACTAAAATGGTAAAGTATAATCTTCTCGGTCATCAATTTTATGTTCCTAAGAATCCCGAGCACCATCTGGAGATGCAGTACGGTAAAGACTGGCGTACGCCTAATCCTAACTGGCACTGGGAAACTGATTCACTCAATAAAGTAGAAACAAAAATTATTGTAAATCCCGCAAAGGATAGAATTATCGTTTTAAAATGGCTGCTACAGCAACAGTAGAATTATCTTAAACTACATAATAATTTGTTTTAAACTAGTTTTCAGGTAAAATAAAAGCATAAGTGAAACTAGGGTTAATTAGGAGTAGTAAGTATGGCGAGATTACCAGTACCCGGGAGTGATGATGGCACATGGGGTGCAGTATTAAATGAATTTCTCAGAGAGTCTCATAATACTGACGGCACTCTAAAGCCTGAAAGCGTAGACAACAGTGGCGCGACTAAGCTTCTTTCGCACCGGTACGCTAAACACATTAACGGCGGGGAGCTTTCTGGAGTACAGACGAAGTGGAATCCACCTGGCTGGGATGGTGGCGCGGGTGATGTTGATGTAATTATAGCCGACCCGGTAATAGGTGAGCCGCTTGGATGGGAGCCAAATAAAGTATATTTCACTACTACTCCTTATGGTGGCATTTCAGCTGGTGTCATTAAAGAGAACGATTATTATTGGCTTCCCATTACGGCAAAAAGCTTATTGGGGGCAACTGAGCCAACTCTAGCATATATACAGTCTCAGACCTCTCGCTCAAGACCATTCACTTCGGGTTCAACGATGATTTATGATAGCAGGGGCCTTTGGAATAATGGTACGTGGCAAGCCGAGGCTACACCAATTGGTTATATTATTGCCGATGGTTATGCCTGGAGTTATAATTCTGGCGGTTCTGGCATTACTGGCACAAGTGAGCCAGACTGGCAGTCCGGGGTACAAGTCACTGATAGCGACGGTACCTGGGATCGCTACGGAAGAGTTATTGATTGGTCTCCAAACGCCACAATTCAGTACGATACCGATACTCTTCTCCAAGGTGGTGGTAGCGGTTTTCTGCCATATGTTCGCTTCGCTGAAATTTCTGATACTATTTTTGAAGCTGTACCTTCGGACGTTATTACAGAGAGTGGCGCCATCAAGCCAACTTTTGACTATAATGCAACGTTTGTAGCGGATTCTACTGATGAAATGTTATGGATTGCCATTGGCCAAGAATATCCCGGCGTACTACCTCATCTGCTCGGTCTTGATGCTACAAATGCTCAAGATGGCCAAAAGGTGACCATACATTTCAGCGGTAATATTTTCGGTGAATTATTCGGCTCAGGCTCCGGGTCTGGTTATGGCTCCGGCTTTTCACTCGCCGGTCTACAGAATGATTTTGTGACTGTCGGGGTGCCTAGCCTGAGCCTAACAGTTGATCCGGGCTATATTGAAGGCACGTTTGTGCGTTCAACAGGTTCTGTCGAACTGATGTGGGATGCTGGTGCAAGTATGTGGCGTATTCTTGGTGGGAGCAACGAAGTTCCGTTTGCACAGTCGGAACTCGGCTTCTATTAATTAAATGAAAAGTAGCTGAATATTCCCATGTCCGAATTAGTAGCGTTGGTCCCATTTAGTTCTGATGATCCTTCAAGGATAGCTATATGGGATTGGCTCCGGGTGTGGTGGGAAAAAAGGCTCGGTATTCCTATTTTTGTGGGTGAACATAATGGTGAGCTGTTTAATATCAGCCTTGCTCGGAATAGGGCCGCGGAGAAAGCGGGTGATTGGCAGATGGCCATAATTCTTGATGCTGATACATTTGTGATGCCTGAACAGATAGTTAAAGGGGTTGTTTTAGCAAAGCAAACCGGAGCGCTGGTATTCCCATTCACTCAGCGCTGGGAACTAACACTTGAAGGCACTGAAATGTTACTTAGGGATGAAGAAAGTGACTGGCAAAGCAATGCACGTAGGCATAGATGGACCTCGAATAGTGGATGTGCAATTGTAACGCGGGAGCTCTGGGACCTCGTTCATGGCTATGACCCAGGCTTTGTTGGCTGGGGCCATGAAGACGGTGCGTTTTCATTAATGTGCCAAAAACTTAGCGATACGCCAATTGAAAGAATTGAAGGCAAGCTTTGGCACATGGAACATAATCCTCAGGAATCAAAGAAACGCAACAGCCCGATTTATATGGCTAATGAGCAACGTTGGCTGAAGTATGCAAAGGCCGCAAAACAAGAAGACGCGATCGACCAACTCAACAAGTTAAGAGCTGAAACCTTAAAGATGCATTAGGACAAAATCAACATTTATTGTTTGAAGATCTTAGCATAGTCAGATAGTAGGGTTAGTGTTGCCTCGGTATATATTCTATGCATATTGTCATCACACACTAACGAGGCACAAAGATTAACTGCTCCGATTGGTCTGTTTATATATTTTGTGTAGCGGCGAATAAGCATTCTGTCATCTCTCAGTATATCTTTAACCATAGGCGGATCTAATATTGCCACAGAATTAATCAGTGGCAGGGCTGTCACTTTGTGTCGGTCTGTCAGATACTTTGTACCAATATCTAACTTTTCAATGAGGTCATTACTCTTTCCGGTGCTGATGGCATCGTTGATTAGTTCGGTTAGAATATCATCTTCTTTTGTAAAAAAGCAGATTGAATTGTTCACTCGTTGACTGATTTGTACTTGACCTCCACGGTAAACGGTCATCCAGTCTTCTTGGCAAAATGCGAATGGAGCATTAACTTCGATATCAAGAACCTTGGGATTGAAAATAAGCATATCGGCATCAACCCATATAACTCGTTGATAGCCACTCGTAAGGAGCTTCTTGGCAACTATAAGCCTAGCCAAGTCGGTAATAGGGCATATTTCGTTCTGTGCCCTAGCCCTAAACCAGTCTGGCACTTCGTTAAAGAATGTATCGTCGTAGAATCTGTAATCATAGCCACATAGGTACGCCCAATTTTGCACACTATTAAGACACGTTTCGATCCATACAGGTACGCTATGCGTACGATATGACTGAAATACAATCGTTGTCATGTACTGTTTAGTATAATATGAATTAAAGCATTCAAAAGA
>JAGOUG010000073.1 GCA_018061375.1 Candidatus Saccharimonadota bacterium | reverse complement strand
CGAGTGTATCGAGGGCATGATACGCAGTTGTGCGCTTAACTTTACCCATTTCAACCAACTTTGCAACGTGAACAGACCTGAACTGCAATCCGTTCAGATATAAGCTTATTTCGGTTGAACTGAGTCTAAGTTTTTTTAGAATTTTTACGACATTATTCATTTTTTTCCTCTGTTACTATAGTGTCTAACTACCATTGTAAACAATTCACACTTTTTGTACAGAGCACCTATACTCCAGGAGTAAATAAGGAGAAGATATGTCAGAACGAGAAATAATAGTAACGGCTGGTGGAACAAGAGAACCTATCGACGATGTGAGATATGTAGGAAACTTTTCTGGTGGTAGGTTTGGCCTCGCAATTGCAGAAGCATTTGCTGATCAAGTTGGCCAGTTAGGTCACATAATTGATGGCCCCGAGCCTAACATCACACTCATTGCGCCAAAAGAAACCATTGAACGTTTCGGGCTACCTTCCGGCGTGCGACACGAATCATTTACTAACGCAGAAAGTTTACAAAAAGCTTTGCTTGGCCGACGTGAAACACCTGACATAATTGTGCAGGCTGCGGCAGTTGCCGACTTTAGCCCCCAGAAGCTCGATGGCAAAGTGAGCTCGAATGTGGAATCTATGACCGTGAATATGCTACGTGTACCGAAAATTTTACCAGAACTACGAAAAAAATACGGCGAAATTCCCTACATAATTGGTTTTAAGCTACTCAGTAATGTAGCTGAACGAGACCTCATTGAAGTAGGTCGCAAGCAGCTAATTGATAACCGCCTCGACTTAACGGTGGCAAATAGCCTGCAAGAAATTCGACCACTCGGACGCAGGGTAATTGCGCTTGCAAAGGGCCGAGAGGACTACGTTATTGAAGGTAGCACCAAAAATGTTGCCAGCAGACTTGTCACCTACATACTTACGCGATCTGCCCAGAAAGAATCTGACCGTTTAGCGAGTATACCAAAAGAGCCAATCTAATGAGCTACGAACAATCTCCAAATATTATACTTGGGGTGAGCGGATCAATAGCCGCCTGTCGGGCGCCAAACATTGTAAGCAAACTTAGTAAAATCGATGCAAATGTTCACGTAGTTATGACTCGCCAAGCAGCACAATTTGTAGCACCACTTGCACTACAGGTACTTTCAAAAAACGAAGTAATACTTAACCAAAAGGTAGGCAGTAATAACTGGCAGCCCACACATATCGAACTCGCGGACAATGCTGACTTACTACTAATAGCACCGGCCACTGCAAATATACTTGGTAAAATGGCTTGCGGTATTGTAGATAACCCAATCTGCGAAGTCTACACTGCCCTGCCCCGTGACACTCCGGTACTTGTTGCGCCTGCTATGAATGGCAAAATGCTGCAACACCCAAGCGTGCAACGTAACATACAGCAGTTACGTGAGGATGGTGTATTGTTTATTGACCCGGTTGTTGGTGACCTTGCGTGTGGATACCAAGGTGACGGCAAACTTGCACCAATAGATTTGATCGCTAATGAAGTTATTCGTGCACTAGCAGGTGCTCAAAATGAGTAACGAAAAGTCAGTGTACATTCACGGTGAAACCGGAAACATTGGTTCCGCGTTCCATAAAGTGATAGATACAAGCAGCCGCTACGTCCATGTAGACACCGCAAATAATGCTGACATAATTGGTCTGTGCGTGCCAAGCCATATTGGTGCAACGCTACTTAATCAAGTACTAAAAGACCAACTCGTAATCGACTTCTCCGGTGCCGCAAAACAAACCCAGATAGGAAACTACGGCTTAATAAATTCGGCTGGCGAACTATGGTTACCCGTTGCACAAGAATTAAACATCTACGGTAACCCCGGCTGCATGGCTGCAGCAGTACTAATTGGGCTTGAACAGTCTGGGGTCCTTGGGTACACAAAAAATTCACTCACTATCACTGCAGTAGGTGGTGAAAAATATAGCCCGAGCGGTTCAACCGGTGAACTATGGGTAGCACGCAGAACCCACGAACACCCGCATGTTGCAGAGATCGAGCACGCACTCGAAAGCTATGATATTTCAATAGCCAGCTTCGTACCGATAATCAGCCGACGAACAAAATCTGGCCTGCTCGTAACGGTATCTGGCGAACTTTCAGATACCTATACTAAATCAGATAGCAGTAAAAGTGCAGTTGATGTTAAATCGGTAGTCGGATCTGACAAGTTGGTATCTAGACTCGAGGTATACACAGACAGCTCAGACATAAAACGATTCATGCTTCATATGGCCATAGATAACATCCACTTTGTGGTTGCCAATGCACTAAAACTGATGGATATTATTACAAAATAAGGAGGTTATGAAGCGAGGCCTGTGCTTCCAAATTTTTTAAGGTTTCGGCCGGATTCTGTAAGCTCATCAACAAGATCCCACGTAACTGTTTCATAACGAGCAATAACCATTTGGGCAATCCTCATTTGTGGCTCGACGACAAAGTCGTGATCTCCCCAGTTTATTAGAATCGCGGCAATCTCACCGCGATAATCTGTATCGATGGTACCAATGCCATTAGCAAGTCCGATGGCGTTTTTTGCAGCAAAACCACTGCGGGCACGAACCTGTGCCTCTACTCCTTCAGGAAGCTCTATAGCAATGCCGGTAGGAATAATTGCCGTCTTACCTGCAGGAAGCGTAATCGACTCGTCTATGCAAGCATGCAAATCAACTGCGGCAGCACCAACCGTCTGATACTCAGGAAGCTGTGCATTCTTCTGAACTTTTTTTATTCGTATATTCACTCCCCCATCATACCGTATAATAAAAGTATGCGAAGACTTGAGCTGATTGGAATTTTGAATTATACACCAGATAGCTTTAGTGATGGTGGCAGATACAATACCCCAGGAAAAGCGATGGCGCGCACACAGGAGATGTTCGAACAAGGGGCGTCGATAGTTGATGTTGGCGCAGAATCAACCAGACCCGGAGCGATACCACTTACGGCGGATGAAGAATGGGGACGCGTCGTAGAGCTATTAGAACTCATCATCCCTGGCTATACAGGGAGCATCTCATTTGATACACACCATCCGGAAAATGTGCTTCGAGCGGCACAAATTGGCTCGTTTATACTCAATGATGTAACTGGGTTTAATAACCCACTCATGATAGAAGCAGCCGCAGAAATCGGCTGTGAGCTAATTTCCAGTCATTTACCAATACAGGTAGGGGTAGATATACAGACTGGTCACCAAAATGCAGATATGCAAATAGACAGCGTGGAGCAGGTTTTAGACCAATCCCTAACCCAAAGAGATAAGCTTGTTGCTGAAGGCATCCGCAAAGAAGCTATAAAACTTGACCCGGGAATAGGTTTTGCAAAACCAAAACTCGGTTGGGTACTACTCAAGTTTGGCCTATTAGTGCCCGACCACCAGGTCGTTATTGGCTACTCAAAAAAGAAGTTCTTAGGACCAGATAGAATGGAGCTTCCTGTGAATCTTAAAGCTGGTGCCATCGCAAAAGAATCGAATGCTGCATACATTCGAGTTCATGACGTCGAAGGCCACAGCGTATTGTTATAAAAATGTAGCCCGATCTGGTCTGAGGGGCCTATCGTGATTGACCGGAACGTTTTGATAGCTTGGGGCATTTACTCCCATTCTATATTGAATGCTAAACCTATCCTCCCCCTCGAGAATTTTTGTAACCGCGTGTGTTTCACGAATATCAGCACCATCTTCACGCTGATAGAGACCATTAGCCCTAAAATACATTACACCTAGTGCAGTCGTCATTGCACGCAAACAAATATCGGCCTCAGTAATATCATCCTTGGGTTCTTTATCTGTAAATCCAATCTCACCCGCACCTGACAAAACAGCTGAGATCACCGCTAAGCCATCCAATTCGTGATCTTTATGCCACCCAAGAGCCAGTTCTGTACCCGCAGGATATATTTGTACTGCTGCTTCATCAATTGAATAATCGCGAAGTGTGGGAAACATATGGGA
>JAGOUG010000072.1 GCA_018061375.1 Candidatus Saccharimonadota bacterium | reverse complement strand
ACCACCATAGGTTAGAGTATTACCTGATTCACTCAGATCAGAGTCAACAATATTACCACTGGCGCTGAATTTAGCTAATTGGCCGATGGTGCCCGAGCCGGTTATACCATCACCGGCGCCGGCGCAATTACCGGTACTTAAACAAATGTTAGCTGAAGCCGCACCAGGATCGGGTAATGTATAAATTGTGTTCTGGCCAAGCACTCCGGATTGTATGGTAGCTACATTTGTATTCGTTGAACCAGCTAAATTCAATAGGCCATCTGTTGTATTTGGCACACCGATAGTCACTCCGAGAGAAGATTGAACTGTAACTGCTCCAGCAAATGTCGGACTATCGCTAATGGTAATGTTGTTACAATTACCACCACTTCCTAAGGTGATTGAGTTTCCACCTCCGCTTAAATTGCCCGTACCGCTGGCGCACGTAAATGCCGTGTTACCCTGAACTGCTGTGTTAGCACCAGACCCATAAATCACGCTAAGAGTTGGTGTACTGCCAGCACCGCTGTTACCTGTCGTACTCAAACCAGTAAGACTGCCTAAATTTGTGACATAGCTGCCCGTAGTCTCGCTACCCAAAGCAACTGTTCCAATACTCAACACACCAGAGCCGTTACTACGTACTACACCACTGTTAAGTGACGATAAAGTCACCGTGCCTGAAACTGTCAGATTACCCGATGTTTGTAAGGAGCCAGATATGAGCGCACCGGATATATTCAAATTACCGGCCTCAACCACACCGGGGCTTGATGCCTGTAAACTTACGCACAGTCCATTTGCACAAGTCGCTGTACCAGGTAAGCCTGGTAAACCTTGTTCTCCGGTCGCCCCTGTTTCGCCTTGAGCTCCGGCTGCTCCTTGAATGCCGGCCACGCCTTGAACACCATTAGCCCCAGCCACCCCTGCAGGACCCTGAACTCCACCTCCAAACCCAACGAATTGAGTGCCATTGTAGTAATACGGGGTGTTGTTTGCTTTATCGAAGTAAATTTGACCAGCAGTAGGTGTTTGAGGGACAGTTGTTGGAGTTAAAATTAAAGTATTACTGACCTTAAGTTGGCCATTAACTGATAGCTTATCAACCTTCCCCAGATCTAGAGCAGGATTATTTTGTACATCTTTTACCGATAGTTCTTTTACCGAGTAATTATTAACGTTCTCAATTGCTGACTTATTGGGATTATCGGATTGACGGCTTGATAAAAATAATCCACCTAAACCAGAAATAACAATCATCATAGCCGCCACCCCAGTTACAAGTAATGCTCCCCCGTTTAAATGAAATAGTGGACGATGAGGTGGCGGTGCAACTTCTTCAACTACCTCTTGAGAGACTGCTTGTGAAGCAGCTTGAACAGGATCGACCGAATCGAGGCTTTCGCCTTGATCAGGATCAACATAAACTCGGTCTAAACCTTTGTTTTCAAAATCCATCTCTGTTATTTGCTGTCTGTTTAAGCTTTTTAGGGCTTTTTATATTATTTCCCGTAACTATAGTATACCGACCCTGTTAAGCATAAGCAAGCATAATGAACACATTTATTGGTATAATCTAGGTATTTTGTGACCCCTGTACCTAAGGTGTTAGTAGCAATCAATAATCATCCATGATGGTGAATAAATACTGCCTGAATCCACAAGCAATTGAATACTCAAACGAGTAGAAAAAGTGCAAAAATGAGCTTAAATACATCTATTTGTATGCGTTATGCATCTGACAACAATTTAACAGATTGAAACGGCACGACTCGTTGCTTTATATACAACTGGCAAATTATGCTTATGCTTGCTATGTGTATGGCCTCGGCTCTATAATCCTGATCAAAGGATTATCAATGATCGGTTACGATAATCCAAAATTTAATTCCGAGCCTACCTCGCCCGACCAGAGTATCTGGAAGTCTGGCCTTCACTTAGTAGCCGTCGATGATGATACTAGTTTTAGCGCCGATAATAAAGACTCCGTCATAGTTCACAACCTTACTGCTGATCTCCCAGATATAATCAAATCTTTTTCGGTCGGCGCTTTAGATATTGAGCCTTCCGCAGATTATCCCGAACTCCCGGCTACAAGTATGATTAGTTTTGAATATATTATTTGGGGTTCTGGCCAACGTGCTGATCTAATAAGATCAGCAACGAACGGTTTCAGCATCAGGGCATTGCTGGATTCCGGATTCGATTCAATGGATAAATATATGCACCTCGCAGGCCACCTAGCTACGTCTGAGCAGTTAGAAGCCGATTCTGCGATACATCGACCAGTATCCATTTTCGACAGTAAATACGAGGATTCTGAAATGCTTAACGTATATTATTCAATACTGGTGGGTGACGGCTGGCAAAGAGAGTCGTTTATTCGTCATCCAAAGGCACTTGGAGTTATAAGCAAAGGCTCCTTGGTCGATTACGACAAAGCAATCTACAACTAAGCTGCAAGTGGTCTGTGGATGCGTGATGTTCGTGTTTTTGTAGACCGCTTGTGACGTTGATTAGCAACTTCATTAACTGGATCTTGTGGAGTTTCGGCACCTATAACTTCGCCAGTTCGTATTACTTCATCTTCGGGGTTAATCTGTACTGTTTCTACATTCTTGGGACCTTGTTCGCGAATCGCTAGCATTCGTGCTGCATGCTTGCGATCGGCTTCTAGATTCTCAACAAGCATCTTCGATCCTTTGAACCTGCCCTTATCTTTTTCTTTGGTGGTTTCAAGTGCTTCTTCGATTGATTCTTCTGCGACCATCCTAAGGGCTGCACGTGCGTCTAGTGCTTCTTGACCCTTGAGTTCTATAAGTCCTTGCGTGTCGCTACTAGGTTGATCAAACTTGCTAAATTCATCCTTACGATTATGTACAGTTAAGTAACGATTCAAGGCTCGCATTGTAACCCCTGTCTCAGAGAAGTTATAAGCCCTAAAGTATTCGTCTTTTGCTAGTTTATTGCCTGACTGGTCTACCCAAATAGGTTCTGGTTTAGTGTCTGTATAAAGAGCTACTTCGTTCTTCACTACTTTACCTATGTGCTGTCTGGTAGCCGCTCTTCGGAACATCTCATACTCTTCACCGGGTTCTGGTGAAACACCTTGAGCCTCCAATGGATCGATGTTATTTTTTGTGCGGTTTAGCTTAATTATTCTCTGTGCTCGTTCACTAACATTTGCGAATGGATCAAGTTCTTCGGTATCAGCTTCGGTTCTGCGGTACTTTTCAAGCAGTTTAATCGATATAATTTGTAGTTCGGAGGTTGGCTCCTCGGCAAAAATTGCCGCTTTTTCTAAAGCTAGCTGTGCCGGTAAACCACTCAGCACTACCCTATTGCCGGTAACTACCTGATCTGCGAGTTGTTGGCCTGCGGCCTCAAGCTCAGGTTTTTTATCTTCATATGAACCTACTAATAATTGATCTGCTGCTTCAGTGTTTTGAGGGCTACCCTCTGCATAAACAACAGGCGTATTATAAATTTCTAAGGCATCGTGAATTGCTGCAGGATCTGAAAGTTCGAGGCTAATTTCAGAGTTATCGTCACCTATATTCACCGTTTCTGGTGGATGTGTGAGACTTGGCTGAATTTCGAACGCGAGGGTTGGCATGTGTTTCCTGTTAAGAAGTTTTTATTTTGTGAAGGGCTACATACACTGTAACAAAGCTAGTTTTAGTGTCAACAGCCGTAAGCGGTTTTTATCACTTTTTTCACAAATTGTTAATTTTTGATGTTTTTGTTTTGCTTACATCAGATAGATCATACCATAAGCATCATGCCCCGTCAATGTGATATACCTCGCACGCACCTGAGCAATTATGGTGTTAATTGTGTGGTGCCGGCCGCGTAGGGTTTTCAGTCTTGCCAGCGTCGTCAGGTGTAAAGTTCGACGCATTCTCGATTTGCAATTCTTGATCCGAGACAACAATCTCGCCGGTAGACTCGGTAGATCGTAAATTTTCTGGAATGTCTTCAGCGGAATTTGCAAAACCAATGACTCCGCCGATCAGTAA
>JAGOUG010000015.1 GCA_018061375.1 Candidatus Saccharimonadota bacterium | reverse complement strand
CTTGATATCATTACATATACGGAAAATTTCACTACCATAACGGTACGGCCAGCCGATGAGAGGCATAAATGGGATGACATTACAAAACTAGAACATAGCTGGAGATAGAGATGTCTAATTACTCAGATAGCCAATACGCAGAAAATCCAAATAGTTCATGGTACAAGATATTACACCTCGTTGAACCAGGCTCTAGAGTCCTGGACATTGGCTGTAGTAGTGGTAATTTTGGCGAAGAGCTTATAAATGGGAAGCAATGTATTGTCGATGGTATAGAGCTTGACCATGGAGATGCCCGGGAAGCGCGCAAAAAGTTACGTAATGTTTATGAGTTGAATATCGAAACGGACCCCCTCGACGAAATAAAAGATAAATACGATTATATCTACTTTGGTGACGTTATCGAGCATTTGGTCGATCCGTCACAGGCATTAAAGCGCTTGAAGCCCTTATTTCAGAACGAAAAGAAAGCAAAAATTCTATTCTCCCTTCCGAATATGTCTCATATTTCGGTACGGCTGATGCTGTTAAATGGTAACTTTGAATACGGCAGGACGGGGCTGCTTGATAATACACACCTACATTTTTACACACTACATGAGCTTAACCGGGTATTTAATAGGGCAGGAATGGAAATAGGACACTTTGACCCTGTAATAAAGGATTACCCAGCCCCGCTATTGGACAAAGAGCTTAGTACTGTAGGCCTAAGCAATACTAAGGAGTTTACCGACTTTGTTAACTCGACAAACGCCTCTGTTTATCAGCTAGTGGGGTATGCTGAGTACACTACGAAGCCTAAAAAAGTACCAATGGAAGTGTCTAGTCCTCGGGATAGTTTTGCAACTTTGCTGCAGGAAACGAACGACTATTATGGTCGGCGCCTCAAAGATAGCGAGCGACATATTAAAAAGTTAGAGAAGCATGTCAATGAGCAACAAGATGTTATCAACAATCAACAAAATGTCATCAATGAGCAACAAAAGAGACTCAATAAGAGCCTAAAAAATATTCATAAACGCGCGTATCGAAAGCTCAAGAAGAGTGTTCGAAGATGAATAGATTAAAACAGGCTATAGTTCGACATGAGCAACTTCATCGTATCGCTAAAAAAGCAAAACGAATTCTTAAACCAACTAGCCGGCTTGTAATAACTACACCGACATATGATGACTGGATCAGTAAGATCGAACCAGGTGTGTGGGAAAAATTACCAGCCAGTGCAACAAGACCACTTTTAAGTGTTGTTGTTCCTGTATATAACACGCCCGACAAGTACATTCTTCCACTAATTGATTCACTAATTAATCAAACGTACAACAAATGGGAGCTAATTCTGGTTGACGGTTCAACTGACGATGGGCGCAAGACGGCAATTAAAAAGTATGCCAAACAAGATGATCGTATTAAACATAAAGTAAATAATACAAACCTAGGGATATCGGGGAATACAAATGTCGGGTTAAAAGCAGCAAAAGGTGAATTCATTGGGTTTCTAGATCATGATGATGTGTTGTCTCCATACGCACTAGAGGAAGTGGTTGTTGCATGCAATAAAAATTCAAAAGTTGAGGTTATATATAGTGATGAAGATAAGTTATCCGATGATGGACGACGACGACAGTTGCCGTTCTTCAAGCCAGATTGGTCGCCGGATCTTTTGCTTGGCGTTAACTACATAACACATTTCTTAGTTGTAAGACATAGCCTTGTAGAAGCAGTAAACGGACTGCGGCCTGAGTATGACGGAGCGCAAGACTATGACTTTTTACTAAGAGTTACAGAAAGAACTGACCAAATCGTACATATACCAAAAATTCTTTACCATTGGAGGCTAGCGGACGGTTCGACTTCCGTAGCTCCGGGCGAGAAAAACTATGCGGACACAGCAGGGAACCGTGCATTGGCTGATGCGATAAAGCGCAGAAAAGTAAGTGCCGATGTCGTCGAGGTTCCAGAGAGACCTACAAATTATCGATTGCGTTACGTCTTACCGAAGAATCAGCCAAAAGTGTCTATAATTATTCCCTTTAAAGACAAGCCTGGTCTTCTAGAACAGTGTACGAATAGTATATTTGAAAAAACAACTTATAAAAATTACGAACTCATTCTTGTATCCAATAATAGTACCGAAGATGAGACACATACATTAATTGATAAGCTGAGCACTGATAAGCGTGTAAAGGCCTTTGTATGGAATCAACCTTTTAACTATTCAAAAGTAAATAACTTTGGCGTATCTAAGTCGGATGGGGAATATGTTGTTCTGCTAAATAATGATACTGAGGTTATAACCCCCGAGTGGCTTGATGAACTGGTTGGTGTCGCTATGCAACCAGGGGTTGGTGCTGTAGGGCCAATGTTGCTCTATCCAGATAAGAAAAATGGCATTCAACACGCTGGTGTTATCTTGGGAATGAAAACCATGGCGGGTCATGTTTTTCGCCATCGCCAAGCCGGAGAGTGGACTGATTTTGGTTTGCCATCATGGCCCCGCAACTACCTAGCCGTTACAGCGGCTTGTTTAGCAGTATCACGTGCTAAATACGACGAGATAGGTGGACTTGATGAGAAGTTTATAGTTGCTGGTAATGACGTGGCTTTTTGCTTAAGCCTACACGAGGCGGGTTATAGGAATATTTACTGGCCGCTTGCTTCGTTGCACCATCATGAAAGTGTTTCAGTTAAAACATACAGTGGACATCAGTCTGATTATGATCATTCGTTGACGTATTATAAGAAGTATCATGAATCTGGGGATCCATATTTCAATAAGAACCTCGATTTAATGAACGAACAAGTTGGAGTAGGAGTGAATTGATGAAAAAATATATTGATCAGGCAAAGAATATCCAAAAAAACCAAGGTACGAAAATGTTGGTGCGAAAAGGATATCGATTTAGTCGCACAAAAGTACTCGAAGTCGTCGCGCCAGGTCGCCTTCAGTTTAAGTATAAGGATCTTTGGGAAGAATATGCATTTGTTTCCAATCCCATATTCCAAATAACAGCAGAAGATATTGAAAAAAGTAAGCGGGTGACGAGTGGTAAGCTACCAGAAGTTATTAAAACAGCCAACTGGTTTGTGCCAAACTTTGATCATATTAAGTTCGGCGGTATTTACACCATTTTTCGGTTTATTGAAAAAGCTTCAGCAGACGGCATATATAATCGGATCATCATCTACGATAATCCATCATTTGATCTCTCTCATTTAGAATCGGAGATTAAGGAAAATTTCCCGGAACTCACAAAGTACGAACTTATCATATTTGATCACGCTAACCAAGATGTTGATGAGATTCCGGAATGTGACATTGCCTTTTGCTCATTTTGGGTATCTGCGTATCTACTCATCAAATTTAATAAAACAAAACGCAAATACTATTTTGTACAAGACTACGAGCCTCTCTTCTACCCGGGTGGATCAACGTACGCGCTGGCCGAATCAACCTATAGATTTGGTTTTCGTGGCTTAGTAAATACTCCTGGTTTGTTAGCAGCGATAAATCAGCGACACGGAATGGAAGGCGTCAGTTTTATACCTGCCGTAGATCAATCTTTATATACGCCTGACTTCACAAAAAAGAATGAGCGGACAAAGGTATTCTTTTATGCACGGCCAAAGAATCCACGTAATGCATTTAACCTGGGAGTTACGATTATCAAGCAGCTTCTTGATAAGTACGGTGATTCTATTGAGATCGTAACAGCTGGCGCGGACTGGGAAGAATCGGCCTATGATTTAAAGGACAAAATCACTAACTTAAAACTTCTAAAGTCATTAGATGAAGTTGCTGCCTTGTATCGATCTTGTGATATTGGATTTTGCTACATGCTTTCCAAGCATCCATCATATCAACCATTTGAATTCATGGCATCAGGCATGGCAACGGTGACAAATAATAATGAAGACAATCTATGGTTGCTAAAGGATGGCGAAAACTGTCTACTTAGTGAACCGTCGGCGTCAGCGATGACCGAAAAAATATCAATGCTGATTGATGATGAAAAGCTGCGCCGTAAGATTGCTGACAATGGGCTAAAGACACTTGGCTATACTTGGCCACAGCAAACGGAGACAATCTGGAATGATATTCGGAACTACTAAATCATGACAATGAATGTGCGCAATAAGCGAGTTGTTAAAAAAGTTAAACTAAACTCGGGTATAGGCCTTGAACTTGGACCGTTAGCTTCACCTGTTGTTAAAAAATCAGAAGGCGATATATATTATCTGGATCATTTGAGCCAGGCTGATTTGCGAAAAAAATACAAAAACGAGCCTGTTGACCTAGATAAAATCGTTCCGGTTGATTATGTGATAGTAGGAAGCCTAAAAGAAACAGTTGGTAGGAAGAAGTTTGACTATGTTATCGCGTCGCATGTGATTGAGCACATTCCCGATACAATTAGTTGGCTGAAGGAAATACATGAAGTTCTTAATCCAGGTGGAATCCTTTCGCTAGCAATACCTGACAAGCGATTCACATTTGATTATGATCGCCATTTATCATATTCATCGGATGTCATCGGTGCTTATGTTGATAACCTAACCTCACCGACGAGTGCAATGATGTACGATTATATTATTCACTGTGCTGATGGTATTGATACTGCAGTTGCCTGGGGTGATAAAGATTATTATAAAAAATTTCCACCCAAGCGTCGCTGGAATCATCAAGATGCTGTTGATATGTGTCTGCAGAACTTAAATCCAGATATATATGTTGATTGTCATTGCTATGTCTATACGCCAACTTCCTTTGCAGAGATTTTACGTGAGCTAACCGAGAACGATTTAATTGACTTTGAAGTCGCTTCATTTCTTGAGACACAGAGTAATGAACTGGAATTTTATGTGAGTCTGCGAAAAGTGGGTAGGGATGTCTCGAAGAAAAGTAGACTACAAAAGATACCAAAAATAAAGGACGAGCAAGATATATACAGGGAGAAGAACGATTCATTAATGATTCGTAATGAGCAATTGGAACGAGAAATTAGATCCATAAAGAATAGTATTTCATGGAATATTATATCACCACTACGGAGAGCAAAGGGAGTAGTAAGAAGAAAATCCAAATAGTTATATTTAGCGATCTGTAAATTTTATAGATTGCGATGACTGCAATAAAGCTTCTGACTTGGATACCTTTTCGAGCACCAAGATGTCTTGTCCATTTGAGCCTTTGAGGCCCGACCATGTACCGCGATGTGCATGGCGGCCATGGATTCCAAGACTAGCTTTGCGCAGCATTGACCGGATTTTTTTAGGTGTGAATCCGATTGCGCCTTCTGGATATTTTGGATCATTGATATAACAATCCTTACTTAACTTGTGTTGGAATGATAGAGGATGGCGACCACCGTTACTTTTGCCTTTTTCGAGAGCAGCCAGCGCTTTTGTATCAAGGATAAAGAATGATGCAATTACAAGACCATCATCTTTGAGTACCCTACTAAACTCCCTTAAATAATGCTGTATATCCACTTCGTACATATGTGTGAATACGGAATGAAGAAAAATTTTATCAACAGTCTTATCTTTTGCTGGCAAAGTGATATCGCGAGTCGTTATCGTACCGTCATTATTATGAATTTGACTCTGAATATCATAATAATGAAAAGTGAAGTTTTTAAATTTTTTGGTGATATTTTGTTTACACCATTCAATACTTGGTTTGATAATATCGAAACCAACGTACCTACCTTCGCTGGATAGGATTTTTGTTAATTGAATAGCATCTCTACCAACCCCAGATCCAACCTCTAATACGAAGTCGTCTTCGTTTAGGGGAGTATATTTTCTGTACATTTCAACATGAAGTTTTGATATTAGGTCCCAGTCATCGGTGCCACCCCCGGTCAATACAACAAGATCTTCTGGAATATTATACCCATTATATTTAAACATTTTCGTTTTTGCCAAAGCACACCTCCAGTTTGTGACTTCTAATAACTATATCAACGTAAGAACTTAAACTCAAGAAAAGTATAGGATAGGTATCTGCATTTCGCTAGAATTGATAATAGCGTGCAGCTAATGACACAAGTATTGAGACTATAGATAATCCAAGCATCGTGTATGTGATATACGAGACGTTCTTTTGTTGAGATGTCTTAAGTCCCATTAATCCCATCGTGACTATAATTATGACACCAATCAATGGAATATAATATCTGCCCTGAAGCCCATCGATGAGGCGGGCACCAGGTGCATTCCAGGTTAAGTAAAGGGCAGTTGAAATAGCACAGATAATCAGTCCTAAGATAGTCAAAGCGGCAATACGCTGCAGGGGTGACGGCAGTCGATAATTTTTTGCCTCAACAACTCCAATTGCTGCCAGTAAGACGGCTCCAAACGATAGAAGCATACTCCAAAACGTAAGTTTTGTATCTAACCAACCTAATACCCCAATCATCTGCATGTATAAGCCGTCACTTGGACCCGTGAGGTACGTGTTGAGCAGGATTATTGCATATTGTAATGGCTGGTGGAGGATAAAGCTTAGCTGGGCTGGTGTATTCGCAATTTCTCGAAGATTTACGAAGCTCTTTAGTGATAATAGAGTCCAGAGTAAGGCGATTGCGAACGGAATCAATAGCACAGAAAGCTTAAACTGCCAGCTTTTCTTGACAGAACTAAATTTTTTAGTAGGTATAGTCAAAACGAGAAGTACAAGTAGTATATACGGCATCTTACACAACGCCAGAGTCACACCAGCAGCAAGAAGGATAATTGAGTCAGATCGAGTAACAGGTGATTTTTTGGTAGCAATTAGGAGTAGTTCTAATGAGAAGAATATAGCGATACCTGCAGTCATAACATCTGCGGATGCTGAAGCCGATTGGAAAAGAACAATAGGAAGCAGAGCGAATGCAAAGAGCGGTAGTGCAATGCGTGGTTGTCGCTTCATAGACAGCCAAAGTAGCAAGACCCAGACGAGTACATTAGCAAGTCGAGCGAGATAAAGAAGCACTACGGGTCCTGCTGAAAAGAGTTTTCCTATAGATATTGCTATGACTTGTGGCAAATAAGCTAATGGTGGATATGCTGCGGTATTTTCGAATCGTGTTTCGGATTTTTGCTCACTGTTCAAGGGTTTATCGATTGAGTCTTTGTGCTTTGCTACATCAAGTTTCATATCAGGTTGAAAAAGAAGGTAATCATAGCTATTGAATGATGCAGACAGGCTGGTGGGTAAAATATCTCCTGCTCCATAACTAAGCTTCTTGGTGATAAGCGTTCCCTCGGATAGTTGATATGCCCGATAAAGATGCGTCTGCTCATCTGGTGATTGAAATGGAGGGACGAGGAAAACGAATAGCAGTCCGAGTGTGGATAGGATAGTTACGTAATAAAGAAGCGGTGATTTGAAGTCTGGTTTAGTAAACTGAATGCGCATGTATTAGTTTATTGTACCAATAACTGTATAGTGCGCTCCAGTTGTTACATCAACATTTATGAGTTTGTCGTAAGGGAGGCCTGGTTTGTTGGTGGAGTCCACTCTAAGGCTTTGTGTATTACTATAAACGTAGTAGATTGAATTGTCCCCACTTACCTTAAATAGCCGCCCAGGAGAGAGCCTAAGCCCGTCATATGTAAAAATACTATCAACACTGTTTGATACTTGCTGGATACCTTTAACCTGGAAGCCTGAAAAAGTGATATCTTCTGGAGTGGGAAAAACTGACTTCTTGTCACCATTAACAGTATAAATTGAACCACTATTTGATCGAAATATTTGAGGAAATACAATAGTCGGAATTTTTTCCAGCACATAATCAGGTAAATGTGATTCTTGGTGTGTCGGCCATGACTGGCCGCTAAGCGAGGCTTTCGTACCATTAGGAAATATCACAAACGAGTTATTTGAGGAGTCTTTAGCGAACGACCTAAGTGGATCAGAGCTAGTTGTGAGGGGGTCGTATGAGTTATGTGAGGCCGGAAGGTTATAAACTGGCTTACTTGCTATTCTCCAGCCGCTCAGTTCGTCAGGACTAGGTATAGGGTACAGTAAGGCATTAACTAAATAATAGAGAACTGGACTATTATCAAACTTTACAAGCGACTCGTCGGGTATGAGTAATTTTCCCTCTGGCTGCAGGGCATTTATGTCCTTCATCGGCCGCACTTTTCCCCAGCCACCCAGTACGTCCACAAAAATTGGATCAATGATGCGACGTTTTTTCCCGTTCTCTAGTTTCCAAGCACTTCCACCAAATGCTATTACATTAGGAATTGACATATCTTGTGATGTAAAGTTATCAATAAGGGCATTCGGGAGGCTATGCGTTGTTCCGGAGTTAAAACAGTCAATTTTCCAGGTAGTATTAGTGATTGGCGTTCCATCGGGCATCTTTTCACATGCCTCGATGTTCATTGGGTAACGCTTTCCGTCGTCAAATAAGTAAATAGCACCGTTAGGGTCATCTTGTTTCTTGGCGACTGTTGATGAGATGGTTTGCCCAGTTGTGTAAGTAGAAAGCAAGGCATCACTTACTGTAACGACAGGATAGCGCAATAATCCATAGGCATTTAATACTCCGAAGCTAGCTACGGGATATTTAATATCACCGAAAATGGCGTAAATAGTATCAGACGAAGTCCCCTTGAATAGAGGTGACATATGTTGACCAGTGACTGACGGTCCAAACCAATCATTGAAGTATAAATAAAAATTTCGATTGCCATAGGCACCACACGAATCACCCATGCCATAGCCAGCATTCAGCGCGGATTGGTTTGGTTGGTATGGGGTGTAGTTGTAGAGTGCTTGTGTGGCGCGGTTTTGAATGTTTACGTTACTGCCACCGCAAGAGCTAGCAGGACTCCACCGAATGAAGTTGTTGCCCACTACATATGGCGTATACCATGTAGGACTAGCATTCATGATTGCACGAAACATTTTAGCAGCCCAGTCGAGCTGATTAGAAAGGCCGTAATACTGACTGTCACACGGTGCAGTATCTGGGCAGCCGTAACCTGTGGCGGTACGGTACTGAACATTTAGCGGCCAAGTATCGGTTACGAGTCCTTGTTCTTTTTGGAGAAGCACAATCAAGACCTGAGGATTTATAGAATAAGCCTGGGCCTTGTCGTAGATAATTTGTGCAGCACTTTTACCTCCCTCACTGTAGTTCCTAAGACAGGTAAACGTACTTTGCCCATAGTTTGCTTGCCCCCATTGCGCACGGGTGCCGCCGCCATACTCGGATGGCTGCGTGCCGTTTGTGTCACAGTTTGGAACTTTACTGTTGAGGAAGTTTTGTATTTGACCAGGGTTCATAGAATCTTTTGCGGTAAAAACAGCATCATCAATAATGCGCCCTGCTTGAAACCCAACTACGGGTAGAGCACTAGCTGAGCCATTAGGGAACAAGAAGCCAATGCCTAGTACTGCAACTGCCGAAAAAAGAATGATTTTGCTTATTCTCTTCATATATCTATTGTACCTCTATTGTCCCCGCTGTGTCAGCAGCTAGGCTATCATTCTCGAAATGCAGGGTAGTCTGCCATACTCCAGGGGAGAGTTCGCTAACAGGTACATCAAAACCTTTACATGTTGTACTTCCGGCAAGAGCTTGGACTCCAGTTGACTTCGTGACGCTTTTCGATCCGTTTTTGAGGGTGAGCGTACAGGTACCCGTGCTAGTAACACCGCCTATGTCGAATCGAATTTGCACGAGTGAGCCATTTTGATTGGCTGCAGTCATTGTTGCGCTAATCTTACCTTTACCATTCTCTTGTGGAACAGGAGCTGCTGGCTGGTCGCTACCAGAGATTGGCTTGGATTTATCATTTGCATCAACACTACTGTCTTTTGTTTGGTTGCCGGCATTTTTTTGTTCAGAGGTCGCTTCATCGTAGTTAATAGAAGTACTACTATTGTTTGTTGAGCTAAAATAAACATAGGCAAGGTAACCGCCAATACCAAATAAAATAAGCACCGCAATAGTGGTAATAAGTATTTTTTTGCGACTCATTTTACGTTTTTGTATTTTCATGATTTATAGCACTTATGATTAATACATCTATAATACCATCAAACTATACAAAAATATAGAGGGCGTACGTCATGGCTACTTACTGTAATGGAGGCGAATGAGTACATCGTCGGAACGCACTTGATCGTTGGCTGTCAACTGGCCTGCCTCGTATAAGTCCTCTTTACTGAGCGCAAGCGCTAACGTCTGTGTCTTAGGTTTTTTAACAGCAAGGCTTAGGCAATAGTTTTTATCTTTTGAATTGTTGATCTTGTTAAATTCAATTCGTGTGTATTTTGTATCTTGGATACTATTCGCCGGAACTACTGCGGAGCGTAGCTGGGTTACGCAATCACTTTTGAATACATGAAGTGTATAGGTGTCGCGAACTTCCTGTTTATAGGTGAGGAACGTAATGCTTATTCCATTTAAGCCATTGTAGTCAGATTTGAATGTTTGTCTAAAATCTGAGGGTTCTATGTCGGCAATAAATCCTCCACCAAGTGAGTCAAACGGAAGATACTGGGTGGGTGGCGTATACTCCAGTACTTCCTGAGTACATACACGGCTACGCTCAATGTTTTTAAGCGGAAAGTCATTGGTATTAACAGGGTAGAGCTGAATATCAATAGTATCTTTATGTTCTTCACATTTTGCTTGAGTGTTCACAAATATGTTCTTTACAGTGCGTTGCATGAAATCATTGCCGCCATACGAACCCGCCGCCGGTATGTACAGGAAAGCGACAGCTACAGCAAGTAGTAGCGAGACACCGGCTTTGATAATCCTAATTGATATTTTTTGAATGAGACTAACAACTGCAATACCGAGCAGAAAACAGACAATGAGATTCTGCGTGTAAAAGAACTGATCGGGGCCACTACTGAGATATGTTTTGAATAGTTCGGTAACACCTGTTCGATTCATGACAAATAGAAGCGTGATAAGAAAGGCCGCAATCATACCGAAGGCATAGTATGTTCTTTTTCCTTTGAGCCCAAACCATAGAATGACATTGAGCACAATAAAAGCAAACACCACAATAACGTCGTTCAAACTACTTGTAAGTTCTGGCAGGAATGGGAATAGATACGTGCGGTAAATGAATGTGTTGATGGTTGCATCGAACTGGTATGGAGCGTCAAGGTAGCCTGGCATTGATGGTATACCAAAAAGTTTTACGATAATGAGCTGCGGCAACATGAGTAAGGCTAGTACGATAAGGCTTTGTACTGAATGATGTTTGAATAGGTTTTTTAGTTTCTTTTTATCAAAACGAATCTCTGGTACATAGCGCAACAGGGCAAACGGCATTAGAAGGTAGACAACAACGTTGGTGTAGGCGCAAATTAGAAGCAGAACGTCAACGATAACAAACCGTTTATAATTAGATTCAGGTAAATAGTGTCGGTAAAGTAATAATAAAAAGGCTATAAACACAAAGATGAACTTTAGATTGCCAATCGTTCCAATGATTGCATAATCATAGCCTGGCATTGGAACGAAAGCGGACAAAACAACCACAAGGGATAGTCCTACGAGTGGCGCATGGCGACGGAACAGCAGTACGGGCAGTGCACAGGTGAACCCCAGGAAAAGATACGATACTGTAGCAAGCGACTGCGGAAGATGAATAAATGCACCTTGGAATATAACGCCATTTACTGCGTAACCAATGCCCTCAAGTAGATAAAGTCCAGAGATAAAGTAGCCGTTAAATGTCGTAAATATTGCCTGTATAAAGCCATTCGCTTCAATATTTTTCAGATATACCGAGCCGTCCTCTGCATAGAAATTTGGCTCGATGAGGTTATTCGGAAAACGCAAAAAGAATATAAACGACGTTGCTAGTCCGGCCAAGATGAACAGTACGAGCGTTGTTTTGCGGGGATATCGTCTCATAAGACGACGTATATCGGTAAGCACTTTCATGTAGTTGTTAGTATAGCAACTTCTTGCCATTTCGACATTGAGGTCCCGGTCTTTAGCAAAAAAGTCTCCTAATTAAAAGTTTTTAGTTATAATGTAAGGAGTTAAATAACTAAACTATGGCAACGACAATCAAAGGATTCTTTTTTGACTTAGACGGCACGCTTGTGAACACATACGAAGCGGATTTTTATGCGTACCGTGATGCAATTGAGCAAGTTATGGGAGTCGTTGTCGAGCGGGATGCGTTCATGGGCACGAATGGTATGGAGATGCGTCAAAAACTTGAGATTTTAACACCTGGAGTGACACCAGAACAGGCCAATGCAGTGGCCGCCGGCAAGAAAAAATTTTACAAGAATCATATGCATACAACAGTACCAAACGAAACACTGCTTGCGTTTATGGCTGATATGGCCAAGCACTACACAGTGGCCCTTGTTACGACTGCAAAACAGCAGAATGCCCAGACGGTACTGGAAAAATACGGCATTAGTGATTTATTTGATATTAAAGTGTTTGGCGATAGCGTCAAAAATGCTAAGCCACACCCTGAATCTTATTTAAAGGCACTCGAACTAAGTGGATTAGATGCTAATGAGGTGCTAGCTTTTGAGGACTCCATAAGTGGGCTAGAGTCTGCACATGCCGCAGGCATCAAGACGATCCATATACGGAGTTTCGCTTAATGCGACGCTATTTATTACCTATTGCCGTTGTTGCGACTGTTGTAGGAGTGTATGCCTCGTACGATACAGTAATTGCATTCATATCGTACATCCAGGCGAATCACTTACTACTTGTTGCGGTGATTGTAGCTGTTACACTACAGCTAGGCGGACAGATGCTGCGGGTGAAGCGTACCAAGCTTATTCTTGATCAAGCGGCTGAAAGCAGTCAAAGATTTCAATTTGGTGCATTGTCAGTAGGGTATCTATTTAATGCATTACTTCCGTTTAGAATTGGCGAGCTAGTACGTTCGCTTATAGTGGCACGTCGTTTGCACATCAGTTTCTTATACACGTTTGTATCAGTTGTTATCGAACGTATCACAGATATATTACTCCTAGGCGTGCTGATTCTAGTATGCGTTGCATTCATCGGTGGGGAATTCATTGCCCAGATAGTAGCGATTACGCTCGGTTTGATGATGATCTCTGTGGCTCTATTGGCAGGAATTGCATTGCTGATAAGAGAAGATCGTCATGTGTTGGCTATCACTTGGCGGATTACGGGTTGGTTTAATATTTCGATTACAAATAGACTTCGATTCAAAGTATGGTCACTCATATTTGGACTCCAGAATTTTACGAAAAACAAACGACTAGTCAAGCGCTATATTGCATTTACAATTTTTTCATGGATTCTATACATAGCATCAATGTTGGTTATTGCTGCTGCTGTATTAAAGAACGCGACCGTTATTGAGAAATTCGTCGCTTCAATAGCACCGTACGTAGTATCTATCCAGGCATGGGGAGTTCAAAACATTGATGTGAATAGTCAATTATCATTGTTTGTAGCCGGGCAAACTGCGGGTAGCGTGCTAGAGTTCGCCGTCCTTTCATGGACTATATTGACACTTCCAATGGCAATCTTAGGGCTTGTTACACTTTTTGTACTCCGTTCAAGCCCTGAAAAGAGGCCTGTATCTACAAAAGCGGGCGCTTTCTCTAATAAATTGCAGCGTCATAACGATATCTCGCAGGAGTTTCCGGGTTTTCTTGATTCATATTTTTCGGGAAATCAGATGGCAAGAGTTTTACATCGTCTCGAAGCGTCCGGCGACCTTAGGTTGGTTAAGTATTTTAAGGGCGGTTCGGATGCTATAACAGTATTGGTACTCGATGGGGATGATTTGTTTGTAAAGAAAATAATACCGAAAGAGTATAAAGATCGTTTGAAAGCGCAATACGATTGGTTAAAAGATAATCAGAAAATGCAGAATCTTGTAAAGATAAAAGGTCAGAAAGATATGCAGGACTTCTACTCGATAGATCTTGAGTACGACCCAAAGTATATTCCGTACTTTGAATATCTTCACAGTAGCTCAAGATCACAGTCAGAGGAAGTTTTGGCAACAGTTTGGAAAAACATGTACGATAAGCTCCATAAAAATGCGAAGGTAGCGAGGTACCAACCAAAGCATAGGGATAAGTTTATAAATAAGCATATATGGAACTGTGTTGAGCTTGCCGCGGAATCCCATGATGATATTCGTGAAGTGCTAAAACGCGACACGATTTTAATAAATGGAGTCAAATACGATAATTTACCGGTCATTATGAAGAAAATACAAACTAATAAACAAGCATGGCACGACATCGCGACGTATCGTGAGAGCGGCATTGTGCACGGAGATCCATCAATCGATAATATTTTGGTATCACCAGAGGACGGCCAGCCTCTTATCATCGACCCTGCTCCAGATGGCAATATTATCAATGGTCCGGTGTTTGATATGGGTAAGTTGCTACAGTCATTCTATTGTGGTTATGAATTTCTCTTCCGTGACGAAGATCCAATTGAGCTAGGGGTAGATGGTTCAATTAACTACCGTGACCAGCGCTCCGAGCGCTACCTCGAGTTGTATGTATATGTACGAGATGGACTTGCGGGAGAATATCTAACCGTTGAAGAGCGTCGTTCGCTACTATTTCATGCAGGTACATTGCTAATCCGTCGCCTAAAGCACCAAGTTCACTCATACCCACAGAATTCACTCAAAATGTATGCCGTGGGCGTAAAGACGCTCAACGACTTTCTTGCCCAATATGATACAAAGTAACTATTATTATTTTGAATCGGTGAATACAAACTTATCGTAAACTGCATAATTATATAACAGCACAAGTACGGCCATAAATCCGAATGCACCAGTATTGGCGATAAACCCTTGACTGAAGGGTAACCCTATAGCGGAAGAAATACTATAAACGAAATTATATAGCGGTGTTAGATGGATAAAAATAGCAAGAAGCACTGGCCTAATAACCCACATCCCAAACCCGGTAAAAAGGAAGAAGCGTAGGATTGTCGAAGGTTTTAAGCTTCGCCCGCGCCACGTTATGAATCCGTGTGTCAAAAAGGCGCAGATAAGGGCAAAAGTGCCAGATATAATACCGGCTAGAGCAATTGAATCATTTTCAGTAAAGACAGTTAGCGTAAGTAGGGTAAAAAACAAGAAGTCTAGTAGTGTATTTAGTACGCCTACGCCAAGAAATATTAGTGGTCGTTTTGAAAAATCTTTATCCATTGCGATCAAAATAGCGCTGTAGTTCTTCTGGGGTACCAAAGCTTGTAAACTCGCCTTTAATTGAAAGCCCAATACGCTTTTGTGATTCAATCAAGATGTTATAAATTAGAGACACATAATATTCTTTCATATCTTCACCGAGTTGACGCTCCATAAGCTCATGAGCCGCGTCAAGGAATGTACTTGCTTTAGTAAAGAAGTATGCACCCATAAGGGCGTTAGATGAGATTGCAACCTTTTCGGCGGTTCTTGCAACCATGCCGTCGCCGTCGATCTCGGCAAAGCTGTAGCGTGGATCGTTTGATTCAAAAGATAACAGTAGGCCATCGTAATGATCATTCTCGACCGCGTCGCGCATCATGTCGAAATAGTTTGGTGCATTGAAGGTGATA
>JAGOUG010000071.1 GCA_018061375.1 Candidatus Saccharimonadota bacterium | reverse complement strand
CCTTAAAGACCAATGGGGACTGCTTAAATGGCCACTCGTCAACCCTAAGAACATCCGAGATAAAATCTACGTGATTCTACAAGAACAGGGTAAGCCAATGCACTTTTCTGAAATCTCTGGCAAAATCAAAGATTCAGACTTTAAGCGTAAAGATGTTACAACCCAAGCCATTCATAACGAACTTATTAAAGACGGTCGTTTTGTACTTATCGGTCGTGGAATCTATGCACTTAAAGAGTGGGGCTACGCAAAAGGCACCGTTTCAGATATTATCACTAAGATTTTGAAGAAGTCTAAAGAACCAATGCACCGCGATGACATCGTCCGTGAAGTTCTTAAAAGCCGCCAGGTAAAAGAAACCACCATTTTACTCAATCTACAGGGTAAAAAGCAGTTCAAGCGTGTTGCAAAAGCAACCTACGAACTTTCTGAGTAAGGTAAAACGTGGAAATAGTAGACTTAGCCGAAAGAAGTGAAGGACTTACTGCTCTTGATCAGGCAGAATTAGAAGCTAGCCAAGAACAGACCGCAAGAGAAATCTATCGCGTCGCAAAGTGCCTGTATGACCATGCGCTTGCCGATTGGAAGCCAGGAATCCCAGCAGGCTACCGTGTTCTTGATGTTAAAGCATCGATATTTGATATGCCACTGTTTGATTTTGCGGCGGGGCTAGGATTTACTGCAGACGACTATATTAGTAACCAACCTGAACATATAGTCATTTCGCTATCCGGCAAAGAACGTATTGAAGGTAATGATATCGCGGTTATTAACTCAGTAGTTACTTTCGACGCCGAAGGGTTAGTAAGTATCGATTATCTCCCTGAAGAATATGACAGTATCAGTGACGAACAAGCAGAATCATACATTCTTGAAACACATCACCGTATACTCTCTATGATGTCAGAAGCTACCGATGAATCGCTGCGGTTTGAAATTACGTTTTTTGGTGCACCACGAGAGGATACCCCGACTATTGATACTCAAGCTACTGAATCATCACTAAAGGCAGCAATTAAACCCTAGTACTTATACGCCAAAATCGGTGTATTTTTGCTATAATACCAGTAATGGTTAAGTCTATTTATGCGTTATGATTTCTTTTTTACTTACAACCTGGTGGATCTACATTCCAATTGTGGCGGTGCTTTTATATTTAACATGGCAGAACAGGCGTAAAGTGAAGTTACTTACAGATACAAATCACGTGTTATTAGTACTAGAAATCCCGCGTGCGAATGACAAAAAAGAACTCGCAGCCGAACAGATGTTTGCTAGTTTACACGGCATACTTCGTTCAAAAGGGGAACGCAGACGTGATGGTGGCGCCCAAGAACACATCAGTTATGAAATAGCCTCTATCGGCAATCGTATCCGTTTTTACGTCTGGGTACCAGAACATCTGCGAAATTTTGTTGAAGGCCAAATTTATGCACAGTATTCAACCGTACAAATTCACGAAGCAGACGAAGATTATGCTAATAGGGATTTTTCTAAAATACCAATTATACACACGGCAGAAATCACCCTAACAGATCACGAAGCGCTCCCAATTAAAACATTCCCTAGTTTCGAGGTAGACCCACTGGCCGCCATTACTGCAACGCTCTCCAAGCTTGAAGGAGAAGGAGAGGAGATGTGGATTCAAGTTCTTGCTCGGCCGATAGATGATAACTGGCATAAAAAAAGTGCCCGTTTCATCTCTAAGCTACGGAGTGGTGGGGGATCGAGCACTACTGGCTGGCTTGGCTCCGCGCTTGGCGCACTTTGGGCTCCTCCCGAAGAAAAGACCAGTACGGGTGATGTTTCTGAACGTGATAAATCACGGATCACCGCTGCGGAAGAGAAGAGCCGAAAGTTAGGCTACCAAGTACGCGTTCGCATGGCTTATTTAGGTTCTGACAGAACAACCGCACGACTGAGAATGCAGGCAATGGTCGGTACATTTAAACAGTTCAACAGTACAAATCTTAACGGATTTAAAGTTAAAAACCCTTCATTCGACCCAATTAAACTGGCCGAATATAAAGCACGCTTCTTTATAGATAAAGGCTTCATATTTAATATTGAAGAGCTCGCCAGTTTATACCACCTTCCGCACACAACTGTAGAAACACCGAACATAGTTTGGGCAGAAGCTAAAACTGCAGAACCACCAGCCACGCTACCAGTTACCGGCGGCCAATTTGTAGAAGGCATTAGTCCGTTCGGCATTACTAACTTCCGCGGATCCAACATGCAGTTTGGTATTAAACGAGTAGACCGCGGCAGGCATATGTACATTATCGGGCAGACTGGAACAGGTAAGTCGGGGCTTCTGACACTGCTTACACTTTCTGATATCTTCCATAACCAGGGATTTGCAATTGTAGATCCACACGGTGATTATGCAACAGATATTATGCAGTTTATTCCTGAGAGTAGAGTTAAGGACGTTACGTACTTCAACCCAGCAGATATGGAATACCCTATTGGCTTCAACCCAATGGAAGTTTACGACCAAAACATGAAGGGCCATACCAGCTCAGAGCTCGTGGGCGTACTTAAGCGTATGTTCGACAGTTGGGGGCCACGACTCGAATATATCCTCAGATACACCATTCTAGCGCTTCTAGACACGCCCGGAACGACCATGTTAGACATTACCCGTATGCTGACAGACGTAAAGTTCCGCAAAGAAATTGTAGATAATATTACTGATATTGTAGTAAAACAATTCTGGACGATTGAATTTGCAAGCTGGAATGAAAAATTTGCTACCGAAGCCGTTGCCCCAATTTTAAACAAAGTAGGCGCCTTTGTAGCCAACCCAATGGTGCGTAATATTATTGGCCAGCCAAAAAGTACCTTTAACGTACGTCAGATCATGGACGAAGGTAAAATACTTATTGTAAACCTCAGTAAAGGCCTCATGGGTGAAGATAATGCCGCAATTATGGGTGCACTGATGGTAACGAAGATTCAGCTTTCTGCAATGAGTCGTGCGGACATTCCACGCGTGGAAGACCGTAAGCCATTCTACCTATATGTAGATGAGTTCCAAAACTTTGCAACAGATAGCTTTGCAGTTATTCTGAGCGAGGCCAGAAAGTACGGATTGAACCTTACTGTAGCCAATCAGTATATCTCTCAGATGCCGCCAGAGGTAAAAGATGCCGTATTCGGTAACGTCGGGTCTATGGTAGTGATGCGCGTCGGTGCTGAAGATGGTAGTTCGCTTGTAAAATACTTTGAACCTCACTTTGAGTCACAAGATATACTTCAGCAAAACAACTTCCACTTTATCGCTACTATGGCAATAGACGGCGAGAAGACACAAGCGTTCTCTGGCAAGACCCTACGGATTCCCAAAGCACCACCAAGTCACTTCGATGCAATTGTTGAGCACTCACGGCAACTATACTCTGTCCCGAAAGCCCAAGTTGCAGCGATGATTGAAGCCAATGCACAGCCTCCAGAAGCTCCAGCAGGCCCACCGCAACAACAATCACGCCCGATAGACCCAACTACAGGTGAACCAGCCAAAAAGAAGACTAGGCGTGGCAGTAGAGGCGGCAAAAAGAAGACAGACTCTCCTCAATCATCAGGGTCTGCGAACCCACCAAGTAATGAGTTAAATATTCGTTAATTCAGCGCTTTAGACTTCCTGCAATAACTAGAGTTATATGTACAAAAATATCTTCTGGAATTGAAATAGGGTAGTGTAATACAAAATACGAACATAGGAAAAGCCCCAGTGTCATTCCTGCGAAGACAGGAATCTCTATGTTCTTACAATCAAAGATTCCTGTCTTCGCAGGAATGACCATACATGAAACACCGCGTTACGTACAAAATACGAACATTAATTGTAAGGTAGTAACTAACATAGAAATGGCGTTGCACAGAATGAATCGCGTATACATCAAATCTGACATGAAGAAATAGGGGGTTAAGTACAAAAAAGAAAGTTAGAGACAAAAAACAGGTGAAATAAGCACAAGAGAGTTGAGTACTAATACAACTTTCTGAAATATATCTCATGTCGCACAATGTATATTTTACGACATGAATGTAATATCCATCCGTTGATTCAATATACAGCCTATCTCCCCTAGGCAGGGGACTTTTTTGTATTATTACGTAGCCGTGACACTATTTGTGTCACCGTAGACGCTTTCACGTACCCGTAGCA
>JAGOUG010000014.1 GCA_018061375.1 Candidatus Saccharimonadota bacterium | reverse complement strand
ACATATGGGATGCACTATTCACCAAAAAACGGCCAAGATTTCTACCAAGGTACTCTAGTTCTGGGTAATCATGTTCCCGTGTAAAATCAACTACCATCCTCTCAAATATTTGATTAACACTACTTTTGGTCGCACGAATTGGCTCAACTTTGCCACTGTCTTTAACTTCAGCCATTACAATATCTGCCGTTGATGGAAGTATAAGTTCGGGTACATACCACGCGCCGATATATGGATCACCGAGATTTTCCGCCCGATTGTACTGTAAAATTTTACTCACACCCATCTTTACCTCCTGATGTTTGCATAGGTTTATTAACGTACCACTCACCGAACATCTTCCAGGCTGATTGTTCCATATCACGTGCGTGTTCACCTCGCTCTCTATGCTCGGCAATTGTAAGATCGGTGCCATCGTAGATAATGAGCCTGCCTGAAGGTTGACCACCACCACGAGCCTCGGTAGCAAGCGTGCCAGGATAAACTGCAGTGAAATCTTTTATCACCTCACCATCCGTATACACCACATTTTCGTACAAATTAATCACGCGATTGTCTTTACATGCCATCATCGCAAGAATATCTTCAACTTCTAAATATTCATCCATATCCTTCATGTAAGGCCCGGGGAATCCACCCAGAGCAGGAATCTCCCAATACTGATCACACACAATGAGTGGACGTGCTAACACCTCAAACGCAGCTTTCGCTTTTTCCCTGGCAATCTCAACGCCATGAATATCACCATCAGGTGACTGAATTTCATGAATTGGAACATCCTCGCCATCTGCTGTAATCCCCATCGGTTCAAACACGGTCTGTGCCTGCCAGAGCTTCTTACTATTCCCAGTGACTACAGTAATTTTATTCATTTAACACCTTCCTTTTTGTGTATATGTACGAATTTAGAATCCCCTTGCTTCTGCGTCTTTAGCGATCATCTCCTTAAGGGCACTTTCTAGGAATACACCAGAGTATTGATGTGTCTCGATAGAACTTGCTACCAGAATATAATCAACAAGTCGGGAATGACGCGCAATATTTTCTAAATCAACACCGCTTGCAATAGCAAGTTTTGCATCCGGTGATTTACGGCGTATTGCCTCGAGTCGTTCCGGCGGACACGGCACACCTGTTTCAGGTCCGCTCGTAACTGCTACGTCGACGTCGTCCAGATGATTATGAATATACTGCGCAGCATGCTCTGAGTCTTCAATATAACCAGGGCCCTTCATTGCTACGCCGCCGAAAAAAACCGTCTGTGATGTACTATTTCTAACGTACCCCGAATTACTTGATTCGGTTGCATTGTCGGCCCAAACTCCGTCTGCCAAAATACCACGTGCCAGTACTAAATTTCTGGCCGCAGATAGGGCGAGATTATTAATACCTAGCCATAAATTCGGAAACTCGTACTTTATGTGCGTGTATGTATCAACCAATATATCGGGGTTAGTCATACTCGACTTATGATCTATGACAAATACACCCTTGGCACCAAGTTCTTGTGCCATACCGGCCATCTCAATTGACTGAGCCGTAGAAGAACGGTGGATTACTGGAAAAATACCTTGCTCTGGAAACGTCTTCATCACAAATCCTCCTTCCACCCTTAGCCACTCTATTTAATCATACGTCAGTACCCAAGGCTAACACCAACTCACTACGAACGCGCATTAATATCTTGCCGAGGTTATTTTCTCCGTTGGTGCTGCCTGGCGGGTCAACTCCCCAGAATCTATCTTCCCAGTCATTACCTTCAACAAGTTCTTCCTGATCAGTTGCAATCAACATATCTGCAATTGCTAAGTTCGCACGGAACTTTCTACTCACCGCAATATACATCACCCCAATTTTTGCAACGTCCCACTCTGCAAGTTGCTCTGCACCATTTTTTATATATTCGTGTGCGAGGTTCTTAGCGGCGAGGCCATCAGCATAGGCTCGTGTATCACCCACCGGACCACGTGCGTTCGCAATTATTACCTGTAACTCAGGGTCAACAAATCGATCGGCCATATAAACGTGCTCGGAACTTGGAACAAGTATGCCGAGGTTTGTAGGAATATACGTTTCAAGTGGGAACATATTACTGAGGTAAAAGTGTTCGCGTCTGAATTGAGTGATCATGGAAGTACCCTTAAATAACTAGATACGACTACCAAACTATTAGCTAAGTGACACATGTTCAACTCGGATAGGCTCACGTAAGATTGAGGCCATATGTGTGATATCCGGTGCAGCCAGATCGTACATAGTAGCATCACTTGCTGATGCTGGGGTCGCATACACAATGCGCTGAATGCCCGCCCAAGAGGCGCACATCAAGCACATAGTGCAGGGTTCGTGGCTTGCGTACAGTGTTGCGCCCGGGATCTTGTAATCGCATATTTCAGCTGCAGCACTACGGATAGCTGAGATTTCTGCGTGCGCTGAAGGGTCGTTACTTTCAAACACATACGCGTGCTCAGATGCGATAATCTTTCCGTCAGAAACTACCACTGCGCCAAAGTTATATGGTGCGGCAACTTCATTACCGACGGTAACTGCGGCTTGTAAATATTGGATGTCATTCATAGGTCGCCCCACGTTTTGCCAGTCTTAACGTCCACTTTTAACTTTACGGGTAGGTCTGTATAGATATTTTCCATTGTATCGACGAGTATTTTTTCAACTTCTTCTGCTTGAGATTCGTCGCACTCAACCATTATAGAATCATGAATTTGTAGAAGTTGCTTTGCACCATCTGGAAGTACTGTGTCAACTGCGATCATGGCCATCTTCATTAAATCGGCTTCTGTTCCCTGTATTGGCATATTCATTGCAGCGCGTTCCGCACCCGAACGAACAATGAAGTTACTCGAATGAATATCTGGCATTGGTCTGCGCCGGCCAAATATAGTTTCTACGTAGCCGTCTTTTTTTGCCATTTCAATTAAGCTCTGTGTGTAGGCAAAAATTGGACTTCGGAGACCTTTATACTTTTCTAAAAATTCTTTAGATTCGAGCAGATCCATACCAGTAGCAACTGAAAGTCCGTGTACACTCATGCCATACAATATTCCAAAGTTAATTACCTTAGCATGACGACGTTGGTCTGGCGTAACTTCGTGCGGCTTGATTCCATAGACCTGTGCAGCAGTTTCTGTGTGAATATCGGCGTCTTGGTTAAACAGTTCAATAAGTTCAGTGTCGTTTGCAAGTGCTGCAGCTAAGCGAAGTTCGAACTGGCTATAGTCTGCGCTAACAATTACCTTACCTTCACCCGCTTTAAATGCATCTCGGATCTTCTTACCAATTTCTGTACGGACCGGAATATTTTGTAAGTTTGGATCAGTGCTAGAAAGTCTACCTGTCTGTGCAATCGTGAGGTTAAATGTTGTATGCAGGCGTGAACGTTCGTCTACAAGCTTCGGTAGCGCATCAACATAGGTAGATTTGAGTTTTGTATATTCTCGGTACTGCGTGATTAAGTTAATAATTGGATGGATGAATCGCAGCTTATCAAGTTCGCCTGCGGCGGTAGAATACGCAGTCTTGCCTTTTTTGATTCCTTTGGTCGGAAGTTCCATATCTTCGAACAAAATCTTAGAAAGCTGAGCTGGTGAACTAATATTGAATTCTTGATCGGCATGACCGTAAATTTCTTGTTCAATATCAGATATTATTCCTTCAAATTCTGCAGACATTTCGTTCAAGTATTTGGAGTCGAGCTCAATACCTTCAACTTCCATTCTGGCGAGCACCGTAATAATTGGCCACTCAATATCATGAGCGAGTTTTTTAAACTTAGGATACTCTTCAAATTCTGTCTGTTGACGTTCTGTTAGTGTCCAAATGCCCGTGGTAATTTGCTCGGCAAATTCAGGAAAAGTTTCTGTTGTTGCGCCGTCTATACCGCTACCAAAACCGAAAGCCTTGTCGAGTAAACTACCGAGGTCTTGGCTACGAAGTAAAGGATTGAGTAAAAACGCACCCAAATGAACATCGTGCGCGACTTCTGGTGGCTCAACGCCATTTTGAATAAACACTTTTAAGAGCTGTTTTGTATCGTGACCAATTACTTTTTTACCTGACAGTGAAGTAAGTAATGTATGTAACTTTGCCTTCGAAAGCTCAGTAGTATGTACTACTGAAGCTCGTGCTCTATCATCACTAACAAGCAACCAGGCAGGGTCCTTACCGTGCGCCCCAGTACAATATGCCTGAGCAAGGACGGTGTCTGAATTTATATTAATCACACCATCAGTTACTACTGTAACCGCAACAGAGTCATGTGTTTGTGACTCGTTCGTAAAATCGTCTGCCGAGCTGCCATCCCCCCTGTCTTTAAGGTAATCTGGTAGTTGCCGAATCAGCGTACGGAATTCTAACTTCTCAAGCAGATCCTTTAATGCCTTCACATCAATTTTGCTGCCATCAAGCTCAGCTTCATTAAATGTGACCGGTGCATCTGTCCATAACGTGGCGATTTCTTTACTCATATAGGCCGACTCTTTGCCTAGTTCAAGTTTTTTAGCTGTCGTATCCTTTATGAGTGCGGTGTTTTCGTACACGCCGTCTAATGTCTCGTACTGCTTTAGTAGCTCCAGGGCTGTTTTTTCGCCAATGCCAGCCACACCTGGGATGTTATCTGAACTATCACCTTTAAGACTTTTAAGGTCGAGGAACTGATCAACCCGAATACCGTACTTTTCTTGAAAACTTTCCGGGTGAAATCGCTCAATATTTGTGAGCCCTTTCTTCAGAATATATACGTGTGTTAAATCACTAATCGCCTGCAGTGCGTCAAGGTCGCTTGTTACAAGCTCTGTTTCAACGCCGAGATCGTCTGCCTGCCTGGCAAGCGTTGCCATAATATCATCAGCCTCATAATCGTCTAGCTCATACAGCGGCCATCCAAGTGCCGCAAGTAACTCGTGCAGTACCGGTATCTGTGCATAAAAATCTTCCGGGGGTGGCTTCCGACCAGCTTTGTACTTTGGATAAATTTTAAGACGTGAACGAATATTAGTTTTTGGCTTATCCCATGCAACAGCAACGTAATCTGGCTTCAATTGCTTCATAAGTTGAATAGCTAACGTAGCAAAACCATACACACCTCCCGTAGGGGTACCATCGGCCGCTGTAAGATTCGGCATTGCATAATAACCACGATAAAAAACTGACTTCCCGTCAATTATTGCTAATTTCTTACGCTCACTCATGGGTACTAGTATACGCTACTACAGCTGTTGTCTGCGACGCTTCAAAATTTGACGCCGTGCGCGTTCTGATTTACCACCCCATACGCCGTGTTCAATTCTATTTTGGAGTGCGTATTCTAAGCAATCAAACACTACGTCACACTCCTTACAAATCCCTTTAGCAAACTCAACACCAACTCCATCACTCGGGAAAAATAAGTCAGGTGAACCGTCTCGGCAAAATGCGCGCTGCATCCACTCAACTGTATTAGAGTTATACGTTCTAGGAATGTTTTCAGTCACTAGCTAAGCCCTAGTACCTGAACAGACTGAGTTAAAAATTCCTCAAGATTAGAGTCGTTATCGAGTACGATATCAGCGCGTGGTTTAATACCGGCAATACTAAATTCGCTGTTAACTTCGCCGTTTTCTTTACGCTCACGGGCCTGAAACTCTTCAAATGTATTAAACTTTTCGTCATCTCGTGCACGAGATATCGTACGAATATAGCGTGTTTTCACCGGTGAGTCAGTAAAAATGATTATTCCACCCTGCTTTTTTACCTCCGCTGCCTCTTCCCATGCCCGAAAACCGCTGACACACACCCCACCTGGGTAACTCTCTTTATACGATTCGTACTGCTCAAGTGCTAACTTACTGAGAATCCCCGGACCTTTTTTTTCACGCAGTTCATTCGCCATCTTGTACAAGACTGGTCGTTCTATAGAGCCATACTTCTGCTGGGCGTAGGTACGTACAATATCACCCGTTGAGATATGTTTAATGTTGTACTTTTCTTCAAGGTGACGCGCCAAGCTATCTTTGCCAGAAGCAAAGGTGCCAGCAAGTCCAAATATTCGTGATTTAGCTAAGGTACTCATAGAGTTTTTTAGCATCCTTGTGTTTACGAAGCTTCGCAAGTGCCTTTGCTTCGATCTGTCGAATACGCTCTCTGGTTACAGCAAACTCATGGCCAACCTCTTCTAGGGTATGATTTTTACCATCTTCAAGGCCAAATCGCATTCGCACAATTTTTAGTTCTCGTTCAGAAAGGGCAGATTCTAAAATCCCTTGAACCTGTTCTTTCAGAAGCTGCTCTGTGGCAGTTTCATCTGGACTCTTCGTATCTTCGTCTTCAATAAAGTCACCAAGTACAGAATCTTCTTCGTCATCACGAACCGCAGCATCAAGTGAGTTCACATCCTGCTTAATCTTCATGACGTACTCAATCTTCTCTGGCTCCATCTCAAGTTCTTTGGCGAGCTCATCAATTGTTGGCTCACGGTTGAGCTCTTGGGTCATTCGACGCTGCGTACGGAGTAGTTTGTTGATTGTTTCAACCATGTGCACCGGAATACGAATAACACGGGCTTGGTCGGCGATTGCGCGTGTAATAGCCTGGCGAATCCACCACGTAGCGTAGGTAGAAAATTTAAACCCTTTACTCGGATCGAACTTTTCAACTGCACGAAGCAAACCAGTATTACCTTCTTGAATTAGATCGAGGAAGTCGAGCCCACGGCCTGAGTAGCGCTTTGCAATTGAAACTACCAGTCGCATATTCGCCTCTGCCATTTCGTCTTTTGCCTTCTTATCGCCTGCCACAACTCTGTTTGCAAGTGTTAATTCTTGTTCTGCAGTGAGAAGTGGAATTTTACCGATTTCTCGTAGATACAAACGCACCGAGTCGTCAGAAATGTCATCAAGATAGCTTGTGTCTTGCACAACTTCTTCTTCCTCTTCTTCAGTAGTTTCCCAAATATCCTTCTCGTCTGGTTCATCTTTGGTCGTTATTGCAACTTTTGCCTTAGCTAGTTTTAAGTAGATATCATCAAGGTGATCATATAAGCCAGTTTCTTCAACGGCGTCCAAAACTTCTTGCTGCTCTAAGATTGAACCCTGCTTCTTGGCTTTTTCTACGAGCTTTTTTTCGAGCTCATTCAATAATATAACCTGGTCCTCAGTCGGGATTTTAGTTGTTTTTGTAGCTTTTACGTTCTTTGCTGATTTAGTATCTTTTCTAGGCACGTGTGCTACTCCTTACGAATTAGTTTCTGGTACTGTCCGAGAAGTTTTGCTGCAGTTTCAGATTCACCACTGGCTTCCGCTCTGCGAATCTCTGCAGTGAGTTCTTCTTTTACTTTTTTTTGACCGGTTTTTAGAATTCGCCGCGCTAATGCCATTGATTCTGCTGTCAGTGCAGCAGGGCTAAAGTCTAAGTACTTTTCTTCAGCGGTTAATAGTAGTATTTTTACATAATCCACCTCAAGATGCAACCTCTGCGCCTCTTCTTCGTCTAAACGCGTAGTATGATTCATGGTCTGAAGCGCAGCAAAAACAGCTTTTCTGCGCTGAGATGCAAACAAAATTGCCTCCAGTGGACGAAGACTCTCGCGAGTATCAGGGTATAGACAGTTGAGTGCTAAAAAGTCATCTTCGTAGACAGTATCATCTGGTGAGGCAGCCACAACTTGCGTTTGTTTGAGTGGTTTTTGGGTGACATTCGTCTGTTGGAGCTTAGTATTTAACGACGAAACTGAAGTACCGAGCTCGTCTGCTAATTTTTTTATATGATGCTCTCGCTCTACCGGATCTTGAATTTTAGCGATTACGGCAAGTGCCTTGGAAGACAGCTGTTTTTTACCTTCGGCCGTTGATTTGTCGTACATCTTGGAATAGCGCCCAAGTGTCCAACTGACGGCATCCTGTGCACCTTCAACAACCTGCATCCAGCGTTCAGCTCCATCTTGAATAAGTTCATCCGGGTCTTTAATACCTTCCGGCATACTAACTACAAGTAAGTTCACCCCAACGTCCTGGGCAATCCCGATTGCTCGTTCAGTTGCATTAATACCTGCCTGGTCGCTATCAAAAGCGAGCCGCAGATTGATTGTCAGTCGACTCAAACTACGTAAATGATCTGCCGTCATTGCCGTTCCTGCGCACGCCACCACATTTGCCACCCCAACCTGATGAGAGGCAATAACATCTAGGTTACCTTCAACCAAAATTGCAAAATCAGCCTTTCTGATTGCCTCTTTTGCGTGATGTAAGCCGAACACCTGCCGACCCTTGTCGTAAATTAAGCTCTGCGGAGTATTAAAATACTTTGGTGCATTTTTGTCATCCCTGAGAAGCCGGGCAGTAAACCCAACCACATTCCCCTGTCCGTCAGCCAATGGAATCATAATTCTACCCCTAAACATGTCTGACCAACCAGTTCTGCGCTTCGTAATTAAGCCCGCTTTAGAAAGTTCAGTTTCTGTGAATCCACGTTTACTCAGGAAAGCATATAAAGATGCCCCATCTTCAGGCGAATACCCAAGCTGCCAGGCACGAATGGTTTCTGGCGTGAAACCACGACTGTCTTTTATGTAAGACAGAGCTTCTGGCTTACGAGACAGGCAGACATGATAAAACTGAGCCGCCAAGACATGCGCCTCTAATAATCTTTTTTTAAGTTTTCCGGTTGTACCATCACCAGTTTTATATTGAGAAAGGTCTACACTTGCCTTACGAGCCAAAATCTCCAGAGCCTCGCGGAAATCGACCCCTTCAACCTCCATTACGAAGCTGAAAATGTCTCCACCTTTGTTGGAGGAGAAGTCATGCCAAATCTGTTTTTCTGGGCTCACCATAAAACTCGGCGTCCGTTCAGAGCTAAATGGTGAGAGTCCTTTAAAATTACGGCCGGCACGCTTAAGTTCAAGGTAATCACCAACTACCTCTTCAACCGAAAGCCTCCGCTTAACCTCGTCCTTAGCATCCATATACCCAATTATAGGTTATATGGAGTCGAATCATAAGCACCAGCACAATCAACCAAGTAAATATAGGATTTGTATATCTGTTATGCTTAAATATAGATATGAAGTTACCTCAATTTGGGCAACCACAAAATCCCGACCCATACGAAATTCCGCAACCCGGGCAAGACCGAAGGAAGACGTCAATTTTAATGTTCGGTGGCATTGGGCTACTGCTACTTTTACTCGGGCTACTGGTGTTTGGTGGAGGAAAGAAACCTGGTGGTCAGCAAGACTTACTTAATGTCATGAACCAAACAGGCTCAGCACTTGCTGCTATAGAAGAATATGAAGCCAGTATTCAAAATGTCCCGATTCAAAATAATGTTGCCCTCACGAAGATTCTGCTCAGGGGTAATTACCAAAACATCGGTATTTTGTACCAAAAAACGTACGACAAAAAACAAAAATTCTCCAATAATCCAAAGTTAGATGGTGCAACGCAGAAAACACTTGACGCTGCGGTTACAAACAACACAATCGATTCAGAATTAATAAGTGCACTTGAAACCAAGGTAGTCTCTGCTCAACGTTCACTCATAAAGGTAAAACCCTATTTTAAATCCGGTGATTCACGGCAAACTATAGTAACCGCACAGACAGACTATCAATCCATTGCCGACATTCTAGAAAAAAGTCAGTAACCTACAGACCAATTTGTTCTTGCTCAGTTTGCGTAAGACCAGCGGCAACCAGATGGTAAGATAGATCTATAAACGAGTGCAGCTCATCCTCAGGCACCTGACCCGTGCATAACACCGTATTCCAGTGTTTTTTGTTGAGATGATACCCAGGAAGCACCGTCTCATACTTCTCTCTCAAGGTTTCAGCAAGTAACGGATCGCATTTAACACTCATTTGTACTGGGTCTTTGCCTTCTTGAATAATCGCGAACATCTTGCCAGTATCTTTTGAACCAACTTTATACACCGCAACACCTTCACCAAACGGATAATCTAACCAGCTAGCCGGCTTACTCAGTAAATAATCTTCGAGTTGTTTATGATCCATAATGCTACAGTGTAACAAATTTACACCCAGACATCACGGTTTGTATTCGTGCCTAGTGTTTGAGCTTTTCTAAATAGAACTGAAGTTCGGCTATTGAAGCTTGAATATCGTCGAATGCTCGGTGAACATCTTTTTTGGTGTATTCCATACGGTGCTTACCCTGCATCCAGATTTTAAAACTGCTAACATCAAGCATTCTATAATGTAGGCGTAAATCAAACCCAGGCCACCAACGTTCAATAAATTTGCGGTCATTATGGATTGAGTTACCGGCAAGTATTGCCGGTTCACCGCCAAAATGTTCTTCAACAAGCTTAATTAGCTCATTTTCAACCTGTTTTGAGGTTGGTGCGCTCGAAACATTCTTTAAAAAGTCATCCCTATTTTCTGGGTAACTCTTCCACCAAATATTAGCCTGCATACGCGCCTCAACCACGGTTTTTACCTGTCGAACACGTGATTCGTATGTAGCGATGGTATTAAAATCAAAATCGGTAATTTCAGCTGCAACCTCTAATATAACGTCCTTTTGTGGATCAAGCCCAGTCATTTCTAGATCTACCCACAATATTTTTTTAGGAATTAGTTTTTTAAAGTCACTCACCTACTTCTTCCTCTCGTGCATCAAATCTTCAAACCATTCTCGAACCTTTGTGCCGACATCTTCAGAAACTGTAAGTCGAATTACTCGATACTTTTTTTGGTCTGTCGTTATCACTAAGTAACCCGGTTGCTTAGCTTTTAGATACCAAAACTCCCAACCAGCTTTTCGATAAATAGAACCGGCATAAAACATCTTTGGCACGCCTGTACCGGGCGCACGCCAGCCGTTTAGACGTGAGCGGTTAACGGTTCCTGTCATCCATTCAACGTTACTGATCGTATCTGCAGCAACTGTCAGCTGTTTTTTTACAGCCCAAATCTTCTCTTTCCCTTCAAGCACTACGCTCAGGGCATCTTCAGTAAGGTGTATCTTCATAAGTATGTATTAGTATACTACCGTTTCGGGCCTGAACTCAATTTGTATATACATTTAGTGTTCAGTTTTATCAGCTGGGTTAAAACCGAGACAAACCGAGTTAATACAGTAGTGTTTGCCATTCGGTGATGATTCATCATCAAAAACATGCCCCAGATGACCGCCACAACGAGCACAAACTACCTCTGTTCTGTTCATTCCGATTTCGGTATCGGGTTTATATTCAACTGAGCCTGCGACGGCCTCAGAAAAGCTTGGCCACCCAAGTAATCCTGGCGTAGTTGAATCATATTTTGAACCACTCTTAAATATCTCTGCTCCGCATGCCACGCAGTTATACGCTCCATCTTCTTTAGAGTACACAAACTCGCCAGAAAACGGAGCTTCAGTTCCCTTTTGCCGCAAAACTTTATACTGTTCCTCTGTTAAATGCTCTTTCCACTCTGAATCAGTTTTGTGCATTTTTGCCATAAACACAGTATACCTACTACTAAACAAACAGGCCACATTGTGTGGCCTGTTTGAAGTGAAGTTCTGGAGAGTAAGCCACATTATTTTACTATCCTGATGTTGCTAACACCCCAAGACCTACAGCGGCTGAAGATAACCTTTTCTCGGTAACCTTTTTAGCTGCAAAATCCTCAAGACCCCTAAGCAATCGATCAGCGTTAGTAATTTTAATTGTCTTATAACTTCCTTGCCACTCAAACTCCACTCCCATGAATCCAAGTATTCTCTCATAGTACTGAGCATACTTTTCTGCCCATTGGTTAACCGGAGCAACTGAGCCTGCTGAACCTGATACAGGCGCCCCCTCGGGACCATTGCTGAGTGTTCGATTAATGATATGTTCAATCTGCTGCACAAGCTCGATCCTAACTTTAGGATCTTTATAATCTGGTGGGTCTAGCTCACCACCAAGTCCAATGCTTCGAACATCATCGTCGTCAGCACTAAAACCAAAGTTCCATTGGTGCAAAGGTGCTTCGTTATGCTTCAACAGAGTAAGCACGGCTCGTCGTGCAGATGTAGTGATTCTAGATGCGACCACACCACCAAATACCACAGTCGGAGATGACGATCCCTCTCTAGCAACTTCGATTTTTGTACCAAGGTTTGTGTCTTCGCCACCAGCGAGATCTGAGTAGCCACCCACTGCAGCCAATATCGATGCTCGCAGTGTCGTATTTGCACCAGATGTAACACCAGGATAACCCTCTCTAGTACGGAGGAGTATGTTAAACATTTGGAACATTCTTGTACCTACGTGAATTGCAGGATGATTCACATATGAACTTGTATCCCACTCAAGCTGTCCGGCAACCACGTCTGAACGCTTATTTTCTTTAAGCTTTGTAAGTAGTGTTTCAAGATATTTTGGATTAACATCCAGTGTATCGGCATCATTACTTACGACTGCAAGCTCACCCTTGTCACCTGATTGAAGTTTTCTAAGCAAAATGGTATCTGTAAGTGTTTTTCGGATCAGCCCGATTCTAGCCTGAGAACGAGGTAGCGCTTCGTACATTACTTTAATATTCATATCTGGGTGATCTGCCTTAAACCTCTCAATTTCAGCAAGTGTCTTATCTGCATTTAACACATTACCGTCTCTGTCATGGGTTGGGTGATTAACAAACAACACTATTTCATATTTAGAGTTATCTAAGGTCTGGTCTGAGTAAGCTTCAAGTGTACGATAAATATTATCGCCTTCTTGGTGACCAGCAACAGGTATAGCTACTGATATCTCGGTGCTCTCAGTAATTGATTCGCCTATTGAATCCGCATGTTTTTCAATCTTTTTTAGATGTTTTTTATCTTGCTTGTCTAGATACCACTTGATTTCCTCGGTTTGGTCAAGTTCTGCTTCAGGATTATCAAGTAGCCGTGGGGATATTTCTGTTCTTATTTTTTCCTTTTCAGTTTCGCCTATATCTGATGCCTCCGGGCTATACATGTAATATGGGGTGATATCTGGGTTAGAAAGTAAATCCTCGAGTGATTTGCGTCCGTAGACTGGAATAACAGGCGCCATTTCTACAAAGCCAGCAAGCTCGTGCACATCATGAGATGTGCTGTATCCAGCATCAAGGATCTCGAAGGCAGGCTTGTTGGTTGTAATAACTTCGACATCAGGTATGTCAAATGGTTTATCACCAAGCGTATCTTCACCGATGTGGGTTGCAAGCATTCTGACATGCTCTGTACCAGCTTGGTCTGTACCCATAGTCTGTACAACTTCAGCATATTTACCTTCAAACACAGCGTGTCCATTTTGAACAGAAAACATTTCTGCTACAGGACTGCCGGCTGGTATAACTGCATTACCGTTGGCATCAACGGTAATTTCAAAAACCTGTGTCTGTGTTTCAGCACTAGCTGAAAACGCCATTTTGAGCTTACCTTCATTTGCAAGTTGGTTCCAAAGCGCAGACTGGTCACCATGAAATGATCCATCTGCAGTCATGGCCTGTACGTTGAAAAGGTAGTTGCCCTGAGCATCCACACCCATACCAGAATCGCCACCCCATTGTAGGCCTAATTCATTCTGATCAAATACCGGTGATGGGGTATTATTGTCGTACCATAAATCACGAGAAATTTTAGTTGTACCAGCTTTGTGCTGTTCTAAAAAGTCGTTGAGGGTACCAGTGCGTGTTGACTGAATGGTTTCAGTTAATACAGTGCTATTGTCATTAACAGTCAGGCCAAGATCACGCATCTTTTGTATAGATTCCGGTGTAAGCGTACCGTCAGCAGCCATTTCAAACGTACCAGTACTTTTTCCGCTTGGATCAAGTAGTTCATACTTACCGTTTCCAAGTTCATGAAGTTTAAGTTCTTCAGAAATAGCCACGGGTGTTTGAGCTCCGTTACCAAGTAGGTGTTCTGTGGTATCTCCACTGAAGGTATGATTTTCAGTTATGGTCGTAGTACTCGCCTCTCGATCACTAAAGAAGCCGTGAAGTAACGTGTCATGGTGACGACCATCAACCGGATTATTCTTTGCGTGCCACATCTGCTCAACAAGGCCACTTCTACTCGAACTTGTCATGGCAATTACTTCTTGAGTAACAAGGCCGATTCCCATGCCGAACAAGGCTGCCTTGGCTGCAGATTTTGCTACCTCTCGACGCTTCAATGCATTAAATGCTTTGTCTTTTTCAGAAATATCAACTTCTATCACCGCTTGTTGGGCTTCACTGATTCGTGTTAAGTTACTACCGAACTCTTCGCTCGTGTCAAAACCAAGCGCTCTTTGCATGTCTTCACCAGCGGCATCAAGTGCTTGCCTTAATACTACTTTTGCACGAGCTAAAGATACATCGAGCACTAAACGCTCAGTTTCTACCTCTGTTACAGAACTATATCCAATCAAATCCATACCCCGAGAGTCAGACATTGCAATACGTGCTTGTGCATTAAGTACACTCACGAGCGCATCACGCATACGGGCCTCGTCGGCTCCATCAAGCTGTTCGGCATCAACCTGTGTTGCTAAATCTTCTATCAAACTTTCGGCACTTACTGTTTCATATAGAGTATCCTGCATTTCGTCGCGGCGCTTGGCGTTACCTCTGTCATACTCTTGGCCTGTTGCCATTTCTCTTGCATGTTGTCGACGCTCGTCTTTAACGTGCTTGCTTTCTCTAACTCCGGCAATTAATGCCGCACCGGCACCAGGAACAAGTGTCTTACCGGCAGCATTAATAGCTTTTGTGCTTCCAACTCGTGCTAAAGAGGCCGCAACGCTTACCGCTGTTATAATTGTGGCTTCGTTTAATAATGAGCCGACTTTACTACCATTAATTTTAGCGATAATTTTATCGACACGGTTATACTGTGCTTCAGTTCGAGCACCTGATCGTGATTCACCAGATACTACCTTGATCTGCTCCATAACCCTATCGATACTCTCACCGTGTTCAATTGCAGCACGTACGTTCTGTGCAATTTCTAAAATGTTATCAGCAACCATCACGCCCTCACCAAACAAGTGGTCATCGCCACTGGTTCGACGAAGCCCTGCAAGTAGTCGTGTTCGTTCTTCAACTAAGCTTGCATCGTCAAGACGACCTTCGGCATAGTCCCTTAGTAAACCTTTGGTTGCTGAGGTGACAAGGTCTGCACCATCTTCTCCGGCGGCTTCAGCAGCACTAACGTCTTTACGCTTTTCACCGGCACTTTCGTGAATCGCCTCTTCGTAGTCTCCTACAAACTTCATAATTGTAGCGCTGCGTGCACGAGCACGAGCGTCATCGCCTACATCTTCTCTGTTGGCGTACAGTGTATCTTCAGTAATGATTGAATCTTCTGCTTCACTAATATACTTTTGACGGTAATATTCACGGGCTACATTACCCTTCCAGACATTCCGTACCATTCTACGGAATCGTCCAGCTTCAGAATTAAGTTCTGACGTCAGCCTTGCATCGGCAGCGTCTCGAGCAAACTCTCGTACATCATCTGATTGGTCAATGATTGCAACAGTTAATGCTTCAGGGTTAAGCATGAAATCTGGTTTGTCGGGGCTGGGTGTAGTTGGTATTGTAGCGCTCATAATTGAATCTCTTTTTCTATTGGTTTGCAGGTATGCCTATTTATTTTTCTGTGCCTAAATACAGGTTTTTAAAACGAACCATGGTTGAGGTTGCAATCTGCTGCGTGTCTACACCGATTGACTTAAGGAAATCCTGAACTTCTTCGTCACTCTTGGCACTAGAAGTTAGTTCTTCAAAAGTAGCGAGCTTATCACTAGGGACAGCTTCAACAATTGCACGATTGATTTGGTCAATTAAACGAGTTTCTAGATCAGAAACAAGCTGTTCACGGATTTCTGAATCAAGCCCAGTTATACCTTTTTGATCAAGTATTTGGTTAATGTACGTGGTAAGTTCGCTGTATGCCATGGTTTTTCGTCCTTCTTTTGCGTTTTTTTGTTTTGTGTTGTTTACAAAGTTATCATAGCAAACATTAGCAATATTGTCAAGTGTAATAACACTTTATTGTTAATCTACACAATATGAACAATAATATGGTTATTCTGGTTCAAACTGTTATGCTAATGTTTTATTAAAACAAAAAGCTTATTCTTGACAAATTTATGGTATAAAGTATTGACATTCCTTTCATTATATGATAAATTGTGAGCATCATCGTTTTGCGGCAACTGTGAGGTGGAGAACTCTCAGCTACCCCTGCAAAGGATTAGCG
>JAGOUG010000070.1 GCA_018061375.1 Candidatus Saccharimonadota bacterium | reverse complement strand
CATGTTTGTATGATAAGATGGATGTAATGAAGCGACAATTTTTTCAACTGCTTGTTCGAGTCGGCGCAAATGCAATCGGCATTTTTTTTGTTGCTCAGTTTATGACTAAAATCAGCTATCAAGAAAGCTTCGGTGCACTATTGATTGCTGCACTAATACTCGCGGTGGTTAATGCGGTAATACGTCCGTTCGTGGTAATTCTCGCTCTACCGGCCTACCTTGTAACGCTCGGATTATTTTCAGTAGTAATTAATGCAATGATGCTCTACCTGGTTGATTTTCTGTATGGTCCATTCGATGTGAAGGGATTATTTGCTCCAATACTTGCAGGTATAGTCATTGGCTTGGTAAACTATATACTAACGAGAGTGTTTGATTCAGTCTCTGATGAAAAAGGAACAAGTAATGACTAATATATTTCAGATAATTACCATCGTAAGCGCAATACTCATGATCACTATGATACTGTTACAGACTCGCGGCGCAAGCCTTGGTGCTGGCTTCGGCGGTTCCGGTGAGCTATTTACCGATAGGCGCGGTGTAGAAAAATCTATGCACCAGTTTACGGTGATTTTGGCAGTTGTTTTTGTCGGGTCGCTTGTACTCGGTATTATCGGCGCGTAAGCAGCCATATTGTAATGTCACACATAGATACATCTAAAGAAAAAACCGCTGACCTTGCAAAGAAGGTAGGTGAACAGGCAGCCGACATACAGGCAGCATCTTCTGAGCATGTAAAAAAACATTTCACCAGGCGACTTGGCAGGATTGAAGGTGTTAAACGTTTCGTAGCAGGATGGCTGATATTAGTGACGAGTGTTATTGCACTTTCTGTTGTGACACTCGTGCAAATTTATGCTGCTTCACATACTGACCGAAGTGCATCTGGTGGCGTGTATACCGAAGGAATGGTAGGCACTATTAATAACCTTAACCCGTTATTTTCTGCTGGAGTGCTAGACGAGAGTACATCGCACCTGCTGTTCAATGGCCTCCTTAGATATGATACGGAAGGGAATCTGGTGCCTGACCTAGCAACTGCATGGAAGGTGAATGACGATCGCAGAACGTACGTTGTTGATCTCAGGAAAGATGTAAAATGGCACGACGGCCAGCCGCTTACTGCAACAGACGTTGTCTTCACTGTTAAGGCTATTCAGAATCCAGCCACAAGATCTTCTCAGTTTGCGAGTTGGCAGGGTATCAGTGTTGCGGCGCCTTCTGAGTATCAGGTTACCTTTACACTACCGGCTACCCTAGCTTCGTTTCCTGGCTCTCTTACTTTGCCGATTCTTCCCGAGCACTTGCTTGGTGAGCTCAAACCAGAAATGATCCGAACAGCAGAGTATAATACTAACCCGGTCGGGACTGGGCCGTTTGTTATGCGTGTACTTCGCACTAATAATGATCAACAACAACTTGAGTTAAACAAAAATGAATCTTATTTTAGGGGTTCGCCAAAGCTCGACAGGTTTATTATTCAAACTTTTAAAGATGATGACAGTATGAAGCAAGCACTTCGTGAACGTGAAATCACGGCAGCGGTTGGATTAAACGCTGTCACGTCAGACGATTTACTAAGTGATAAAAGTATCCGTGTTCAAAACACGCCTCTGTATAGTGGCGTGTATGCATTCTTCAAGACCACCAACCCTCTACTGAGTGATGTTAAGGTTCGTAGCGCACTGGCTTCAGCAGTTGATAGACAGGCTGTATTATCACTATTCAATGCACAATATCCACCGCTTAAAACACCGCTTCTACCAACACAACTCGGCTTTAATGCTGCGTATTCACAAACGACAAGCGTAACAGACGCAAACAGATTATTAGATGAAGCGGGTTGGGTTAAGCAAGCAAATGGTATACGGTCTAAAAATGGCGCGCCACTTGAGCTTCGACTAGTAACTGTTGATTCACCTGATCAAGCACGTTTAACGAATGAACTTCAAAAACAATGGCTGAAGGTCGGAGTTTCAATTCAGCCGCAGCTTCTTTCAGCCGAGCAACTTCGTCAGAATGCGCTCACTACGCACGATTACGACATTCTACTATACGGTATTTCTATAGATCATGACCCTGATGTATATGCCTACTGGCATTCATCTCAGGCACGGCCAGGTGCGAACAACTTTTCAGAATGGAAGTCCTCGAGAGCAGATATTAGTCTAGAGGTAGCTCGTACCCGCCTTGAACCAGTACTGAGGTCCGCACGTTACCAAACCTTTCAAGATGAATGGCAGAAGTCTGCACCCGCAGTTGCACTGTATCAGCTTCAAACCACCTATGCCTTCCACCAGAACGCAACTGGCTTCGTTTCCGTAGCCTCAACTAATGCTTCTGATCGGCTTACGAACGTAGAATACTGGACAGTAAACACTAAGTCAGTCCTAAAAACCCCTTAATCTAGTCAGTATTTTCATACCGAGACTGTGGTATTATTAATGCATATGGTTAGAAATTCTGGAGGGTTTAAATGAGTAAAGTAGCTCAGTATTTACGGCAGCATATTGTTGGAGAGGTTACTACAGCAGCCGGCGTTCGTGATTTTTTTAGTACCGATGGTAGTGTGTTCACCGTCATGCCACAAATGGTTGTATATCCACGAACTACGGATGACGTCCGTAAGATTGCTCGTTTTTCTTGGCAACTTGCGGAGCGTGGTAAATCAATCTCTATTACTGCGCGTGGGGCAGGCAGTGATCAAGCAGGCGCATCACTTGGCGATGGTATTTCATTAGTATTTCCTGCACATATGAATAAGCTGATAGAGCTTGATACTAAACATAATATTGCACGTGTACAGCCAGGTATAAATTACCGTAATTTCCAGGATACTATTAAAACGCATGGTCGTTTTTTGCCTCCATATCCAAGCTCAATTGATTATTCAACAATTGGTGGGGCGGTTGCTAATAACGCAGCGGGCGAACGAACAATAAAATACGGTGCAACAAGAGAATTCGTTAGGGGCCTCAAGGTTGTACTCGGTAACGGTGAGCTTATAGAAACAAAACGTCTTACGAAGCGTGCCCTTAATCATAAAAAAGGTCTTGCTACGTATGAAGGCGAAATTTACAGACAGCTCGACGGCCTCATTTCTGACAATAAAGAGTTGATCGGTACAATTGCTAAAAATGTCAGCAAGAATTCAACTGGGTACGATCTTGCGGACGTTAAGCGACCGGATGGATCGTTTGATCTGACACCACTATTTGTTGGCTCTCAGGGTACGCTTGGAATTATTACAGAAGTACTACTGAGTATAGTGCCAAATAATATGCAGAGAACACTCGCCGTTATTGGATTTGAGACTATAGATGATGCCGATAGTGTTGTACAGGGCATCAAGAGCCTTGCGCCAGCGGCACTGGAGATGGTAGATAAGCATTTGCTTGAGTTTATCAACAAACACTACCCCGATCAGCTTAAGGGCCTAATAGATGCCCCATACCCAGCTATTCTTTTATTGGTTGAGTTTGATGATATTGGGAGAGGTGTACAGGCACGCAAGATCAAGAAGCTTACTAAACTTGTCAAAAAAGTTACTACCGATTTTCAGATTACAGATAACTACGAAGAACGCGAAGAACTTTGGAAGATCCGTCATTCAGCGGCGGCTGTAATTTCTCACAGTGAAGGCAAAAAGAAGGCGCTCCCAATTATTGAAGATGGTGTAGTACCGCAAGACCAGTTCCCTGCATTTGTTCATAATATATACGCACTCTTTAAAAAATACGATCTCGATTCTGCGGTTTGGGGCCATGCAGGTAATGCAAACCTTCATATGCAGCCATTCCTTGATCTTTCAACCCTTGGCGATAGACAGAAGGCATTTAAGCTGATGGATGAATATTACGCCATGGTTATGGCTATGGGTGGATCAACAGCAGGGGAGCATAACGATGGTCGACTACGCGCACCATACTTGCCTGCACTCTATGGCCCAGAAGTCTATAAGCTATTTGAAGCAACAAAAAAGATTTTTGATCCACACACAATTTTGAATCCAGGTGTTAAGATTGGTGTTACAAAAGAAGATCAGCTACGTGAACTTCGGCACGAGTATAATATGGATCATCTTGGCCATCACCTACCGCGTACGTAGGTCCGTTGTCTTCATCTGTTATTCGTGCTAGAATTAAGCCTGACTTTTCATATAGCATTAGTCATGTATGGCGGATGTAGCTCAGTTGGTTAGAGCGTCGGGTTGTGGTTCCGAAGGTCGTGGGTTCAATTCCCATCATTCGCCCCAAACA
>JAGOUG010000069.1 GCA_018061375.1 Candidatus Saccharimonadota bacterium | reverse complement strand
GGATAAAACCGGTGATCTTGCACGGAAGAACGGAGCTACCGTTATTGACCATATCCTAAATTGTGGCGCCGGAGGTGCGACTGCAACAGGCTTGGGCTATGTTAACCAGCTTAACTACGACATCGCGGTCACCATGGATGCCGATGGACAGCATGTTGCCTCTGACGTACTCTCTGGTGTCGAGCGCTTAGAAAAGACCGGTGTCGACCTAATGATTGGTAGCCGACTAATAGACCCCGCAGGAATGTCGCGTATAAAGATTCTGGGAAACAGGGGATTAAGTTTTGTAACTTATATATTGTTTGGCATTAATGTAAGCGATTCACAGTCAGGGCTTCGGATCTTTTCGAAAAAGGCCCTGAAGAGACTCCGCTGGAGGACAAGTGGATATGAATTTTGCTCTGAAATGCTATGGCGAGCCAAACAACAAAAAATGCGTATAGACGAGTACCCAATTAGGGCAATTTATACAGATTATTCTCGAGCAAAAGGACAGAACAACTGGAATTCAGTCAATATCATAAAAAGTTTACTGAAACGCCGTATCGAGGAGATGCTAGGATGAGTCGATACTTTCTCCTGTTCTTACTTAGTCTTCCCTTCGTATTAGCAGCAATACTGAGCCAAATTACTCAATACAAACTAAATACCATAACCAGAGCGCGTCTAGGTTTACGCGTATCTCAATGGTTGCTAATTCTTGCCGGCATAGTTACTGCTGAACCTCTATATGCCTGGCTCTATTCAAACGGTTTCACACAGACACAGTCACTCAGCCTCTTTGATGTAATTCAAATCACGGGAATCATATTTGTCTTTTATATAGCGAATCGGAATCGCCAGAAAATTGAGATGTTGGAAATTCGTCTCAAGGATTTACATCAGCAAGTATCAATACGTTTTTCAAAAGAATAGCTAACTCGTCTTGAATATGAGCCTGTTTAAAATTACATAATTCCATACAACTAAACTACCCATTACAATCAGCTTAGCCAGCCAGTGGTCAAAATTAAAACCGTGAATCAGAATACTCATAATAACGTTCGTTAGTATAAGATTTATGAAAGCAAGCAAAGCGTAGCTTAAAAGCTGTATTCGCCTATCATGATGATAGGGTCTTGCATTGTTCTGAAATGTGAAGAGCCTACTCCCGAGGAAACTGGTGAATAATCCTAGAGTGAAGCTAGTCGTTTGCGCAATACCAAGGCCAGCCCCTGGAGTTATACCTATTATGAGAAGAAAGCTGGAATATTCTACTGCAAAGGCTGTCGCTCCAGTAATTAAATATTTTGCTAATTTGGGTATCTTGTTTAGTGAGTACACAACAGCAATTATACATGCTAAAATGAATCAGTATATGGTAAACGACAAACAGTAAGTGATCGGAGATGGGGCTATGAGCAGCAAAAAGGGTCTTAATTATTTTAGTAACGCGGATAATATAAAAATTCCTTCGAATTATAAAGTTTTGCTTAGTAGAATCATGTTCCCTCTACTAAGTCTACTGTCTAGGGAGCAGAGCCTACGGCTCAAACTAACGCCTATCGATGACGAGCGCGTAATTATGGGACTAAAATATGCAAAAGGACGTGTTCTCGATATTGGCTGCGGTGCAAATAACTTTGTTCGTAGCTACGGCAACGGTGTTGGTGTTGACGTTGAGGCCTGGAAAGGTAGCGATATCGTGATCAAGGATGCAGCTAAGCTACCCTTCAAGTCAGCGGAATTCGACACTGTGAGCTACCTGGCATGCTTGAATCACATACCAAATAGGGCTGAGTCATTAAAGGATGCTGCACGTGTCCTACAGAAGGATGGTCGTGTGATTATCACCATGATTACTCCCAAAATGGGTGCTTTTATACATTGGTGGCGCTTTCGTAATGACCCCGACCATCAAGAGCGTCACATTGATCACAAGCATGAGCTTATGGGGATGTCCCCCGTGCATATCAAGCAAATTCTTAAAGAATCCGGTTTTAACACCATTAAGCGCAAGCGTTTTGTGTATGGAATGAATAATGTTTATATTGCTGAAAAATAAGGAGCACTACATTAAGATTGGCTCTCTAGCGGCCATACTTATTGTGATGTCCTTTAGTCCGTTTAAGATTATACCGATGATAGCCTGCTTACTTTTCTGGGCTATCTACTGGCCTTTTAGCGCTAAGTGGTCCCTGGTTCTCCGATTAGTAATGGCGTTCCTACTAATAACCTGCTTCCAACAAGTACTAGGTGTCCTAGCATGGATACTACACGTACCCATTACCATACCCCTAGTCGTAGCGGCAGAGTTACTGATTAGCTACATTATGTATAGAAGACGCCCCGCAGGGGTCAGCGTGCTGAAAGTATTTGACATCGATGACTACGTATCACTTTTTGCAACCACAGTTACTATGGCAGTCTTAGGCCTATTCATCCTTCATGCAGGCCATACCATAAATACTCTGATCCGTTTTAATACTACTGCAATCGATGACGCAGCCCACTTGTCGCTTACTCTTACCGACTATGACAATATGGGTTACGTATATGGACCAACCTCAAGCGTTCGTGATAAAATTCCGAGCCAACAAACAGTCTCTTATCCACAAGGCTGGCACCTATCAAACAGTCTCTGGTGGCACTCAGTAAGTGATAACCTCGGTACTTCATCGCTTTTAGATATCAGGAATATCTTGATATTATTTACGTTGTCTCGACTGATCTGGTATGCTCTCGTTGTATTCCTTATTGCACGTTTAATAATCTACCTAGCAAAATTAGCGAGGCCTCAACTAAGTAGCGGCATCTTACTCAGCGGTGCCATGGTCTTGAGCCTGGTTGGATTTTTACAAGTGACGTGGATGTTGGAACTTCTTAAAAATGGCTTTAGCTCCTTTCTCCCTCAGCTAGCTTATATGCTTGCTCTCGTGTTCTTTGCTGGTGAGTTTTTTAAGAAAAATAGCAAGCAAGATAAGGTTGATAGATATATAATTGCGACATCCCTGCTAACGGCTGGCATGTCCTTGGTTTGGCTATTAGCCATGCCAGTTGGCATCGGGGCTATTCTACTCGGATTAATCTTAAAGTATAACGAGAGATACCTACAAACAGTACGGAGACTCTTCTCGAAGAAGTACGTGCAATCAACCATTTTGAGCTCTCTTATAATTATGTGCGGTTTAGTACAGGTTGCTGTCCAAATCTTGTATCCGTCTGGGTCAAATTCACTGAATAATCCCGGTGGCATATTTCCTATAAACTATCTGTTGCTTTTAATCTTTTTCTTTATTACAGTTGTGTACTTAATCCATTTGCGCAGGGGTCATTACCTAATATCTGTTTTTACTACTGTGGTTATCACTCCTGTATTGCTTGCTGGCTTAGTCTATTGTTTCCAGATCTACACTACCGGATCAGCTAGCTATTACTCGATAAAATTAGGTTGGTTGGTTTTTCTTATAGTGTTTGTTTTTGGATCAGCCGCCTTGTTCAATTTTATTGGCACTACAGCTAAAAATATCAAAGCGATCCCCGCTACGGCTGTACTAGTTACTTTCTTGGTGTTCTTAATCTACAGTCTCCAGCTGCCTCTTACCGGACTAAGTTATCTGAGGTATCAATGGTCTATGTCGTCAGCTGTTGCATCTGGCATTACTAAGGTATTATCAAGTCATTTAAAAGATTTGCCCGAGGGCACAAGCGTTGTCGTTGCCAGCGGCGAACTCTCCGAAGATGTTGTGTCTTCGGGATTCTTGAATAGTATTCATCGTGGAATAGATCTTGGGTGTTATATTACTAATCCAGATTATCCCAACACTTCTACCGAGGCCAGTGCCAGCAGAGATTCAAATAAAAATATCTTTATTTTTGACCAGTATATATCATGTGATATGCAGAGAAACTATATTGTGGTAGCTGGTAGTAACTACACGAATCTTATTAATAAATTTGGTAACGATAAACGTATTATGATAATAAGATAATGTAGTTTAGTCGAGCCTTAGCAACACCCAAACGGAGGTGGATCATTATTTGATTCTCTGGACACAAGCAATGAGGAACTTCGTAAGCTGCGACGATACCCTCAGCTACCGTAGGGTAATTATACTTAGAGATTTTGACAGCTGCCGTCTGCACTAACCTGCTTAGTTCTCTCGCCAACTCATAGTGCATGAAGAACGGTGCTAGTGCAATTCTATCACACGTAATGCTGAGTTAAATAAACCCTGAGTTCCAATATCAAACGCAACCGTTAAAATAACTAACTGTAACCTTAGGAGGAATACAGATGAGTCACTTAACGGCTGCAGATAGAGGTAAGATAGAAATCTTACTCCAACAACATTATACAA
>JAGOUG010000068.1 GCA_018061375.1 Candidatus Saccharimonadota bacterium | reverse complement strand
CCAAAGAATTAGTAACACCGTTCAATGCCACTCCTGGTGAAACGGTCAGCTACGATATAACCCTAAGTAATAATGGTCCCATGGGCCTAGACCTCGCCCTAGCGGATGACTCCTTATTTAGCGATGTTTACCCTGGTGCTGATCTCACATATGTTGATACTAGTACTGCTGATGTTTCCTGCCTAGATCTTGGACCAGGCAGTTCTGCTTATATTGGACCAGCTGGGCAAGATCATCCTGATCACCAGCTACTAGCCTGTGGTTATAATGGCGCAAGCCAAACACTTGCTCCAGGAGAAGATTTTACTGTCAGGCTGAACTTCATGGTTACTAACAGTGTAAGTTCTTCCTTCACTAATTACGCGATACACGCGGCATTGCCAACAGATCTAGACGTTCTCTACCTGAGTAATCTTTTCGTAAATGCCACTGAGGACATTTTGGATACTACTACGAACGAAAATTTTGCGAAAGTCACCTACACTAACCCAGACTCAATTGATACTGATGATGACGGTATAACAGATTCTACCGAAGACGCTAGCCCTAATGGGGGAGATGCCAATAATGATGGTACACCCGATTCTGAACAAACTAACGTAACCAGTTATATAAGTACGGTAACTAGTGAGCCAGTTGTTTTAGAAGTTGACGATACCTGTAGTATTGCCACAACAGAAGTGAACGCCGAAGCAACTGGTGATGCTGAGGACAACCAATATCAGTATCCACTCGGGTTTATAGGCTTTAGTCTAGAGTGTGGCGATCCTGGTCATACAGCTACCATTACTCAGTACTACTATAATGAAACAAATCAGAGTTATATATTGCGCAAGTATAATTTCAACACAGATACCTACAGAACCTTAGAAGATGCCTCAATCTCTAATCAAACCATTGCCAGTATCCCAGTAATAAGAGCCACATACCAAGTTGCTGATGGTAGCTCGTTAGATCTCGATGGCTCCACCGACGGCAATATTACTGATCCTGCAGGATTAGCAGTAAAACCACCAAACGGGGTACTCTCAAGTACAGGTGAAAGCCTAGTTAAGGTATTTGTAATGGCTGGGGTACTGATTATTTTTGGGAGTACGATTGTGGTTACGACTTTAAGATGCAGGAACAAAGTAGTTTGAAGTACCTCCCCGGGAATCTAAACATAAAACGACTCGTACGAAGCCGAAGTTTCATGATTGGACTAGCCGTGGCGTTTGTGCTGATCGTACTCACTGTCACCCAGCTTAACCTACTGTTTAACAAAGGAACATTATTAGGCTACCAAGTTAGAGATGTTGCACCAGAGTCATCTGAATCCACTGAGTTTAAGCCAAGTGAGGCATGCAATAAAGCACCTGAGCAAAAGGTGAGTGAAATTCTTGGTTCAAAAGTAAAAAGAATTGGCGGTTCGTTCGCAGATAGAAAAGAGCCAACTTTCATATCAGCTTGCCTGTACAGAACCGAGCAGAATCCTATTCGCTCAGTGACAATTGTTATCCGTGATGAAAGAAATGAATATGCTGCTCAGAAACAGCAAGAAGTATTATCGAAACGAACTAAAACAGAGTCTGTTGAAGGTATTGGCGATCAAGCGTTTTATTTTTTAGTCTCACAACAATTGAATGTTCGCACAGGAAAGCAACTCATAACGGTGACGGTTAGCAAACCTAGTGAAGATTCAAAAATTAGCCCTAAAGATGCAGCTGTTCAGATTGCAAAAGAAGTACTTTAAGTTACGAATTAAGTAGTAGTTTTAATTCTTCTATAACTTGTTCACCATGTCCAAGCGGAGTGACACGGCCGTAGGTTTTAACGATTTTACCTTCTGGGCTGATAATGAAGGTTTTTCGTTGGATGCCGAGTTTGCCAAACATTTTAGGGCCCCATGCACCGTAGGCTTCAATGGTTTCGCCTGAAGGGTCTGAGAGGAGTGTGAAGTTTAGTTTGTGCTTGGCTTTAAATTTGCGGTGGCTGTCTTCATCGTCTTTGCTGATACCGATAACCTGCGCACCAAGTGAAATTAGCTCATCGTTGGCATCTCGCAAACTACAGGCTTCTACAGTACAGCCCGGGGTATCATCTTTTGGGTAAAAATAGAGAACAATCCACTTTCCAGCAAAATCGTTAAGAGTTTTTGTAGTGCCATCTTGATCTTTGAGTGAAAAATTTGCAGCGTCCATATTCTGTAAGTATACCAGAATATGGCGCTACTGTTTGGCGCTCATTGCCAGAGAGTGCTAATAAATGATACAATCGGTGTAATATGACAGATAGACAAGCTAAATTACTCACGGTAATAATCGAACAATATGCAGAAGTTGCGACTCCAGTTGGTAGCGTGCTTCTTGCAAAACTTTTTGGAGTCTCAAGTGCAACTATTCGTAACGAAATGGCAGAGTTAGAACGCTTGGGCTATATCGCACAGCCACATACCTCTGCGGGACGAATACCAACAGACAAAGGCTACCGCTTTTTCGTGAATAACATAAATGAATCTCACCTTGATACAATTGAACCAGCCGAAACAAGAAACACCAGAGCAATTGCAACACGTGTGGCTGATTCTGGTGGTCCTTCTCAGGCAATTAAAAGCGCCGTGGATAGTTTGGTTCAGCTTACACACAACCTAGGTCTCGCCACTATCGGCAACCAACTGTACGTTGCTGGTTACTCAAATTTGTTTGGCCAGCCAGAATTTTTAGATCCACTACAATCACGAGAGGTTGCTCGCCTACTTGATAATTTAGAACCTTGGCTGCGCGAAGTTGCACCGAACGAGGCCCTCAACGTCTATATAGGCGCAGAAAATCCTATTGGCCGTAGTGCAGGGGTTAGCTTAATCATCAGTAGATACCGCAGTCCGTATTCTGACCATAGCTATATAGGCGTACTTGGTCCAACTCGCCAGAGTTACCGGAGCGTCATGGGCTTAGTTGAACAAACGGGCAGAACGCTTGAGGCAGTACTATAAAAACAGCAGGAGTATCCAGTATGAAGAAGACACCACAGAAACCAGTTACGCAGAATGATGATGAGCTTGCAGCGCAGGTTATTGCCGAGCTCACTGCAGACGTACAACGTGTGCAAGCAGAATTCATAAACTACAAAGCTCGGGTTGAAGTTGAAAAAGCGATGCTGTCGCAATATTCTAAAGCACAGGTTATTAAAGACTTACTACCAGTAATAGATGATCTTGAAAGAGCATTAAATCATTTGCCAGAAGATCTAACAGAACATAAATGGGCACAAGGTGTTCAGAAGATACATAGTCGCTTGCAGCAGCAGCTAGAAAAGCTCGGCATAACAAAAATAGAAGCACTAAATCAGCCATTTGACCCTGAGCTACACGAAGCGGTTCAGGTAGAAGGCGACGGAGACACACAGGTAGTCACTGAAATTATTCAAAATGGTTACAGCCTTGGTGGCCAAGTTATTCGTCACGCAATTGTTAAAGTCACAAACACATAACTACTGATTGCGCTCATGCTTGCTGCCGAGTCTATAGGTAGGTATTATGCATGTATGAAATACGAACTATCAGGACTGACTGATTTATATGCAGAGTACGAAGAGTGTGTTGCTGGAATTGATCCCGAGGCAGAGATTCAAATTCCGGTGCGTGCTGAAATCGCAGCTGATCGTTTTGAAAAAGCAAAACAAAAGCTTACGCCACAATCTACAGTTGAAGAATTTGAGAATGCAAAATCTCAATCCTACTTCATGAGTGTTAATGCACGCAGGAACAAACTAATACAATGCGGTTTTGGTGGTGCGTTAATACAACTCTTCGAAAAAATTGATGTAGCACTGGAACTCACAGAAGAGCAAGATGAAGCAGTGCTTGGCATGGAGATTAAACTGTTTAACCAAATCCCACCTAGGCATCGCAAGGAAGCTAAAATCGTAGAAGGTAGAGGGTACTACTATGGTGGTAAGCTCTTCGCCTTCTTGAGCGAATCTGACCAATAGACCGCAGACTACTATAAATCAGCTTTGTGTCATTTGTCACAAACTATTTTAGGTTCAGCTGGTAGAGTAGTTTTACTGTTAATACAAGGAGTAGGCAATGCCTGAATTTGAACATATTGAAGTAGATCCTGACTCACTGCCAGATGAGGGCGAAGCACTAGGGCCCGTACACTTTGAAGGCGAGCCTGCTCGTAGCGCTGCAGAGCTCTACATGAACTCACCAGCAGTGCGTGATCGTGATCGTACGCGTGTAACCGGCGGTGCAATCGTGGGTACAAGCCTGGCAGTCTAAGTATCTGAACAAGAATAAATTAGCACTCTTGACATGAGAGTGCTAATTTTTGTATGATAGAATAGTATTAGCAATGTCAGCTATAGAC
>JAGOUG010000067.1 GCA_018061375.1 Candidatus Saccharimonadota bacterium | reverse complement strand
TGGTTTTGCCAGCGGTAACTGAATCGTCTGCGTGTTCCAAAGTCTGCAAATTTAATATCTGAGCGAGATTTTAAAATCTCGATCTTTTCATCTAGCCTGCGGTTTCCCCCGTCGTAGACCTCGAAGATGTCGAGGCCTTCTTCTTGAACCATGTTCTCAAAGTAGAGCTCATTAATCTCGCTCATGACCACGGTCTCCCAGAAGGTGACCATTGGCCATGCACCGGTTGAATCGATTGCGATATCACCTTCTTCATCCAAGACTACATTTACCTGTGGAAGTGGGTTATCTGTAAGGTAATCTAGGTACTCTTCTGAAAATATGCGCTCACCGTTTTGGTGGGTGAGTGAAGCGAGGTAGGCGGTTTCTTCAGGATTCCAGCCATGTTGCCGAGCATCGAGTCGAGTTTGTAGTTCTGCAATACCAACGTACTGAGTCAGTTGGTTTTTACCTCTATTTTTAAAGGTGAACGTAACCTCGGCATCTTTGTGTTTTTCAAAAGCTACTTGACTCATGGTTGGCTTGTAAAAGTCTAAACCAGAAGTGAGCGTGCCTTCACCCTGGAGTGGTCCATACTGTATTGGTGCAACGTCTCTGTATTCCATGATAATTTCCTTTCTATATTCTTTCTGTCCTAAGATCTGCAATAACTTCATCCGTGGTTGCGACCTTGATACCTTCTTGTTCGAATCGTCTAAGCATTAACCTGGTTCCCTCTTCTGATATACTTCTTGTCGCATCGATAGCAACAACAACATTTATTCCAGCTTCTCTTCGAATATCTATTGCTGAGAGCCCGACACAGAAATCGAGGCAGAGTCCACCGAGTGTAACTTCAGTAATATTCTTCTTAGCTATCCATTCTGGAAAGCTTAAATCTTCAAGAAGAGGTGCCTTTGCAGACCATACACTGTAACTGGTATCAGCTTCGCCGGGCCTAAGTGATTCAAAGCCTTTAATAAATCTAGTGCGATTTCCCGGGACGACTATATTAGGGTGTAGCTCTGCTCCCGGCGTGTTAGCAACACAGTGAATTGGCCACGTTGTGTCGAAGTTGGGCTCTTCGCCGTTTTGCGCAAAGTGGGCAGTACCTAGTGGGTGCCAATCTTGACTGGTAAAGTTTTCGTAACCTCTTAGCGCAAACGCACCAAATAGGTTGTTAATTGGAACTACGATTTCTTGACCACTAGGGGCGGGTAGTTCCCCGAAACCAGGGATACCGAGGCGGATGCCTTCCTCAGCGGGCATAAATCCTCTTACAGCTTCGATTGCACCAAATGCTTTGTTCGTGTACATAGTATCTCCTTGTATTAGTTAGTGTGTAATATACACTTACACTACTGTCAGTGTATATCGTAGTAATTGTATTGTCAACACTAACAATGTATACTTTGTACTAGAGATTGCTTTACATCTGTTAATATAGAAAGAATCGAGTAATATAATGAAGCCTAAATTACAACATATTGGAGAACAACTGATACCGGCTGTTGCGTATGGAGATGCTGCTGGATTGCCAACAGAGACAATGTCACACGAGAAGATTCAAAGATTATATGGAAGAGTTGGTAGATTACTACTAACTTCTACCAATGAATACTTTGCTGGCGAGTATGCTCCGGGAACATGGAGCGATGATACACAACTCACCATAGCCGTGGCGAATAGCCTCGTGGATGCTGGTGGTTTTGATCTAGACTCGCAAGCTGCTGCGCACGTAACTGCCTTTAATGAGACGCCAATTGTTGAGTTCAAAGGTAAACTCAAACCTAGGGGATGGGGTGGCTCAACGGTTAACAGTATGAGGCGAATTATTGATGGGGTATCCCCACTTGAGTCCGGAGAAGTAGACGGTGTTGGTAATGGGATATTAATGAAGCTTGGCCCACTCGCGTATTGGCACTATGTTCGAGGGACTTCCGACGAACAGCGTTGGCTTGATTGTGATCAGCTTACCCTTATGACGCATAACTCACCTATTGCCGCTACGTGCACACGAGTCCACGGTGATGTACTACAATTTCTTCTAAGTGCAGATGAACAAATTACACCACAAACATTCGCAGGGCACATTATTGGTACAGCTATGAGGCATGAGCGTATGTTGGGACTAACGGGAAATGAGATTAGTGGACTGTTTATATACATGAATCAAGCAGATCGTATTGCAGAGTCGCATATACTCAAACATACAGATGGTAAGGGATTTTATGCCCCGCAAACACTGGCAATGGCCTACGGCGTATTCTGTGCGTATATGGGAAACTATGAAGCTGCGGTGTATGGAGCAGTCAATTTAGGGGGTGACACAGACAGCATAGCCTCAATAGTCGGAGTTATGGAATTGTTCGCGAGTGGGGGCATTGAACTTCCTTCTGACTATATTCAAATTGACCGTCGAACAGAGCTTGAGCGAATTTCAAAACAATTTACACAAACAGCAGGCCAGTAAGTAAATTAGTGTAATGTTTAAAATCACAACATGACGAATAGTTAAAACAAAAATAGATAAAACAACAACAATATGATATAATAAGCATAAGTTTAGTTAAAAAAATAAGGAGTAGATTATGAGAACTGAAGTCACTGTTGCAGTTACCGGCGCCGCCGGAAAGATAGGTAGAGAGTTAGCTCCCCGTGTCTTACGTGATGTACTTTCTGAGTCAAATTTTGGCGCAGATTATCTCGTGAATCTGAACTTACTAGAAGTAGTAAACCCAGATGTAATGAGTGCACTTGAGGCGTCGACTATGGAGCTCGTTGATCTCGGCTCACCACATTTAGGTGAAATAAATATTACTGATGACCCTAATGTTGCTTTTGAGAATGCCAGACTCATATTTCTTGTTGGTGGTTCACCCCGTCAACCAGGTCAGCAACGGGCTGATATACTTGAAGCTAATGCACCAATTTTTCAAGCCCAGGGCCGAGCAATTAATGAATATGCACTTCAAAACGCAAAGACTTTAATAGTTGCAAACCCAGCTAACTCTGCTGCACTGATTACTCTCAAAAATGCTCCAGACAAGGATCCTAGTCAATTCGCGGCGATGTCTCGACTTGATCACAACAGGGCTATGGCTCATCTTTCGAGACAACTTGGTGTCGATATTGCACGATTAAGTCGCATGGCTATTTTCGGTAATCACTCAAATACTATGGTCCCAGATATATCGAGAGTTCAGCTCGATGAAACGCGGTTATTCGACGAGCTTAAGCTTCCGCATTGGTATCCACAGTACGCCGAAGATGTGGCAACCAGAGGCACTAAAGTTATGAATGCACTTGGTGGCTCATCTGTAATTTCTGCGGCAAACGCGGCAATAGAATGCATGGCAGATTGGGTGAATGGTTCAGACGATTGGCATTCTATGGGAGTTTACGACCATGAATTTGGAGTGGTAAGTTCCGTCCCAGTGAGGACAGTTTTACATCAAGATATTATAACTAATCCTAATGGCAAGCCTCGCAATGAAGAAATCAAAAGGCGTAGACAGGCTTCGATTGAAGATCTCATTGCAGAAAAAGCAGAACTAGAGTCACTCGGTTTAATATAAATCCCATTAGCTTATCAATACTGTATAATCCTCTGTATGATTCGATATATTTTACTTCCTGGCAGACACCATGTACTGACACAATTTCAAGTTGATTACTTGCACGAAGTATTAAAGGCTGGTTCTGCTAAAACGCTTGAAAATGAGACGGTTACATTGGCACCCGAATCTGAAGTTATTTGGGCAATTACATCTGCTAATCATGCTAATACCAGACGCAACCCTATCCCGGGCTTCCGACGACTTGGTATGGTGGAATATACTACTCAAAAAGAGCAGATACCTTCACAAAACTATTTGATTTCTGATATCGATCACAAAGACAATTTTGCCCATTATGTTATTGAGGAGATTCATCTTCAGAGTAATGCCGCCGTGGCAATGACTCCAAGTAACTGTGTTGTTGCGTGTTCAACTCCTCCGGTAATCGAACAATATCAAAAGCTTGGTTTTCACATTTTGCCGCTAGAATTGGAAGAAATTACTGAAAACAAGATCTTTACTAGACGTGCATGGGAGCTGATTGAAGAAATTGCAGAGGTTAAATCAGACTGGGTACAAAAAGCTGATATTAAGACGGATATGGCAGATGCGTGTATCGAATACTTCAAAAAGTATCGGCTTGACCAGACAGTAATCGATATATTTCAAGACCCGCTTCAAGAAGCTTCGAGCGAAGGTGAGTTGACCACATCCCGAGACTACGATGTCTACCGGCAGGCTTTTGAAGACAACGCCTTCAGGAAGGTAGAGCAGTTTAGTCAGTATGTGGTGCCGGGTCGAATTCTCGATATCGGGAGCGCTACGGGGCAGACAATTAAACTGCTTACTGAGATCAAGCGGCTCGAAG
>JAGOUG010000066.1 GCA_018061375.1 Candidatus Saccharimonadota bacterium | reverse complement strand
TGTTAGAACTTATAGACGGCGAAGATATAGAGTACATGACCGAAGATGACTTAACTTCTGATGCTGAGGAATCTGGCAGTTTGCTCGAAGACGATGCAGTGTTTGCAAGGTTTGCTAAAATGATGCATGAACCTCCCAACGAAACGCGGCTACACATTCAATTTCTTGTGGATAGTCATGAAAACCAAACTGAGATTGGTGGAGGAATGGTGAAGGCAGACGGAGTGTCATACTACGCTATGATGGACGCCGAAAAGGTCACACTCGATTCCGTTGAAGAACTCGCAAAAGCTGAAATCACAGTCGATAACATTGAAGAAGCTTTACATGAAGCCTCACGGCAAATGCATAATTTAGTTAAAAGCACATCGTTCCGAAGAAGCAAGTTGCGGCATCAAAGAACTCTAGTAGACGAACTACTCTCCGACATAGACAGTACTCTACAGATTGATAGATTTAAAATGTACGTCCGTCCAACTGAATTCTTTGTTCCTGACACCTCAAATGAGAATCATTCCATGATTGGATACAGTTGCAATGATACAGTCTCGGGATTTTCAGTAGAACCTATACGCATAGAAACACTTAACAGCTTCGCGCTAATGGGTGGCACCAGAATAACTAGCGATCGCCAGGTAGTATACCCAAGTAATTCTGGTGTATGCGTAGTCGCAGAAATAGATGATCATGTTAGGGACTTCTATTCCCTCCCCTGTAACGTTATCTGGATTCCTGTGGCGTTCCCAATAACCAACCATAAAACATCTACACCTGGCTTTCGTGCACATTTTGAAGAATAACGTAATACTAGAGCTTCTCCCAGTTAAATCTTTTATGACCGAAATGACCATAGCGGGCAGTCTGCTCGTAGTGAGGTTTTTTTAGGTCCAGGCAATCAATTATCCCCGTAGGTGATAGATCATATCCTTCAACCTGTTGCTGTTTGCCGTCTATAGTTACTGTCGCTTCAAGTGGTTGATTAAACCCTATTGCGTATGCAAGGTGGCAAAAGACCTCTTTAGCGGAATGTTTTTGTAAGTAGTCAACGGCTATTTTACGGGCAATGTATGCTGCTGATCTATCGACCTTGCTTGGATCCTTTCCTGAAAAGCATCCACCGCCGATTGGAATTCGTGGGCCATAGTTGTCGACCACCAACTTTCTCCCCGTAAGCCCGGTATCAGCCTCAAAACTACCAATTGACCAATCACCGGCAGGGTTTATATGAAGTTTCACTGCTTTTGGTGTTCTAGCGAGCGGTTCGTGTTTCAGCCAAGTTAGTACCTGTGCGGCCAGCTCATCGTGCTCCGCATGCTGAAAACTAGCAACAATTGCGACAATGCAGCCATCTAAGGTTGTAATCTGCGTTTTACCGTCATACGGCCACCGTTCATACAAGTTCTGATTCAGCTTTCTAACTAGTACAACTTCAAGCGGGAGGAGCTCTTTAGTTTCATTACAGGCATAGCCAACCATAATGCCCTGGTCTCCAGCCCCGCCAGTGTTTACACCTTGTGCAATCTCGGGGCTTTGCTTTACAATTCGAACCTCAACTTCAACCTTGCCGGCTAATCGTTCAACTATTGGCTCAATTTCTACGACCGCGTTAGATGTAACCTCACCAACAACAAACACTTTTCCGTGTCCACCAACGGCTTCAACTGCTACTCGTGCATTAGGGTCCACACCAAGATATGCGTCTAGAACAGCATCAGAGATTTGATCGCATATTTTGTCTGGATGCTTCGGGCTTACACTTTCGGCTGTTTTATAATTTGACATAAAAATAACTCCTTATCTTCTGTCGTAGCCGAAAGAAAGAGGAGTTTTTACTCAAATAATATCTTCCGTCTACGACGGCTGAATGTAGCACCTTATTTGCACAAAATAGGTTGCTGGTGAGTCAGTGGGTCAGTTCCCTCGTCACGCTCTTGATATACCGTTAATTTGTAAAGTGCTGCAACTAGTGTACCACAACATGTAGTCATGCTATGGTGTGTTTCAGGCACTAATCTGTTTGCGACATCAAGTCTGTAAACAATTTCTGAGTACCTTCATGTCGTAGTTCATCGAATCCTCTAATAATCACTTCTGGCGTAAGTGCAGTAGTACCGACAGAACTGACGAGACGAGTTTGCTCTGAATCGGTACGGGTAAGTGCTTCAAATTGTGTGACTGGGTTTTCTTGCATGACATTTTCCAATTCTACACTAATATTCAGTAAATACTAGTGTGATAGTTATAGTTATCGCTAAACTATTAAGCGTAGACAGGGTATGATTATATATGTTTTGACGATCAGTCACATAAGCACACACGCAGCCACAGTGCCGACTCAATATAGCAAGGCTGGATGAAGCTGCATAGCTAATTTAATTCAGGAATAACGGGAGTGCATGATCCGATGTCTAGTGGCGTATAGAAGAATAAATACTCTCCTCGATCTACTTCTACTGCAGTTTTTGCTACCAGTCCTAAGTTGATTCGTATATCGTTATAATCAAAACTGAGTAATTCAAAACCTGTGAACGTACCGTAGAATTTACCTGCCTCTATGGCGGTAGGTTTACAGACGCTGTCACCACCCTCGTTAGTTGCAACTATCTCATGAAATGCGCTTTCAACTTCTACGAGTCTACCTATAAATGGGCACGAGTTATTACAAGCTCGTAACATTAGCTCCATTTGTGTCTTAATTTCATTAATCTGATCATCAAGATCAGTGATTTCCCACATTCGTAAATATTCTCGTACCTGAGTAGCCATTCGTGAAAAATAATCATGAGTAGTCTCGGGATTTGAAAAGAGCGCAATGCGCTCCAAAGAATGCTCCACCGGAATGTCAATAATCTCACCATGTTCCATTTCACTACAGTAACACATTAGTACAGTAGTGACATATACAATAGAAGAACGATATCAACTAGCTCAGGAACGTATAGGCTTGATAGCAAACCAGAACAAGACAAGTGACCACCCCGGCTATAGGTACTGCCAATGGCACCTCAGTTGTAGGTCTTTGTCTCGGGTGGCTGTGCTTAACTACCACAAGTGCTGAATTTACGAGTATAAATACCACAAGTACAAGTAGGCTTGTGATTTTGGCAAGCATTACAATGTCGAGCGTTATGACCGCAATCACCATAGCAATAACAACAATCGCAGTTGCAACAATCGGTGTTTTTGTTTTTACGTGTATACGAGCAAGTTCTTTGTTCACCCAGCCCTTATTAGCCATTCCATACAGCATACGTGAAGCCATTGTAATCTGTACTAATATCCCGTTAATAGTTGCTGCCAAACCAACCGCCACCATTACTAGCGGATTAATCGTAGAAACATTACGAAAAACGAGTGCGAGCGGCGAATCACTTGCAGCAAGTGCCTCTATACCGACTGCGCGAGTAGATACGACAACAACCAAAAGGTATATCACTGTAGAGATTATTAATGAAAGTAATATAGCTCTTGGCATAGTTTTACGTGGATTCTTGACCTCTTCAGAAACATTCACCATATCTTCAAACCCGATATATGCATAAAATGCCAAGAATGCTCCGGTAAGCACCCCTGCAACCCCTACGTCAGGAAGTGCAAGTAGTGTGGCTTCGTTTGCCCCGCCCACCAATAAGTCACGTCCGAACCAAACCACTGCGAGTAGTCCTACTAGTTCAACAATAGTGAAAATAGTGGCCAAAACTGCAGTCTTATCTATACCCCAAGCAGCCACAAAACCCATAGCTAACACTACAATTACTGCAATTAGAGTTTGATTCACTGTAACTATTTCAGAAAAGTACCCGGCAAAACCTCGTGCAAGTGCAGCTGAAGACACGAGCGCCGATGCAACCATGCAAAACCCTACAAACATTGATGCGAGTCGTTTTTTATACGCATGATGTACATACACCGCAGCACCTGCGCTCATCGGAAAGCGTGCCGATAGTTCCATATACGAGAATGCACTGAGTGCTGCAACAATGCTTGCCACCAAAAACGCTAACAGGGTGGCAGGGCCAGCAGAAGCAGCAACCTTACCGATTAATACATATATGCCTGCCCCAAGAATATTTCCCACACCGTAAAATGTTAGCAGCGGTAAGTTAAACTTTCTTTGTAACCGAATAATCGTGCCCATTACTCCTATTCTAACGGTATATAGCGCTTGTGGCTATACGTTGAAATCTATACTTGTGTGTGTATCACCAGGACAAAAATCACCAACCCAAGCAGCCGACGCATATAGGTTGAGCCAGAAAATAGCTCGAGCCATGCCCAGGTAAAAATTGCTCCGAAAGCAATGACGCTCAATAGCTGAGTAACTACACCCTCCGGTATGACCTTTACCAGGAGCGTTGCAATGATCCAGACCGATAATGATAAATTTGGGAACTGCGCCACAACTACTT
>JAGOUG010000065.1 GCA_018061375.1 Candidatus Saccharimonadota bacterium | reverse complement strand
TGAAGTTGGTGTGACAAACTTCAGAAATCAAGTACCAAGTGACCTAGATATACCCGCATCTGAATTTTTAATGCACACTGTGTTTCAGGCACTCATAACGAATGCAAATGAGCATAATGCTCAGGGCAAGCCGATAGTTGCAAAATACATTAATGGAAACAAGCCTCACCTTGTGATCGAAGACAGCGGAGAGGGTATTTCAAAAGATAAACTTGCAATGTTGTTTAAGCCTTTCGCCCGCGTCGAGAATCCTGAAGAATTTACTCATCAAGGAATGGGATTAAACTTGTATGTCTGTAATATGATCATGCATTACATGAACGGTGAAATAACTGCAGAAAGTGAACTCGGTGTTGGTACAAAAATGAACCTCTTATTCAAGACAAAATAACAGATGTGATATAGTGGTTAGTATGCAGATTGTAACATATAGAGTTGAAATAATGACCACAGCTTTTACTATGCCTTTGGGGCATTAATACATTTATTCCACCTTAGAAATTCTATTAAAATTAGCACACTCAGCAAGGAACAATTTAATGAGTAAGACATATTATTACGTAACAACTTCAATACCCTATGCCAGCGGCAACCCACATATCGGTAACACGTTTGATTCGCTCTACGGTGATGTTGTAGCACGCTATCACAAACAACTCGGTGACGAAGTTATTTTTAGTGCAGGTGCAGACGAGCATGGTTCTAAGATTTTTGAAAAAGCAGCTGAAGCTGGCGTGAAGCCAGAAGAATTTATTGAAACCGTCATCCCCCAGATTAAGCAGATGCATACACTGATTAATTCTGACTACACGCACTTTGCTCGTACGAACAGTAAAGAACATATAAAAATTGCCCAGATATTATGGAAGCAAATGGGTGATGACATTTACAAATCTAAATACAGCGGTTGGTACTGTGTTGGTTGTGAAGAATACAAAACCGAGACAGAGGTAAAAGCCAATAATGGCACCTGCCCGCTTCATAATAAAAAGTACGAAAAGTTAGAAGAAGAGAATTACTTTTTTAGGCTAAGCAAGTACGCAGATCACCTGAGTAAACTGATTGAAACAGGTGAATTTAGCGTTGTGCCGAGTAATCGCAAGACAGAAATTTTGAATGTAATTAGCGACGGCTTAAATGATATCAGCATTTCTCGACCCAAAAAGACATTACCATGGGGAATTCCTGTGCCTGGTGATACTACTCAGGTCATGTATGTCTGGTTTGAAGCCTTAATGAATTATATTACGCTCCTTGATTACCCGAACGGTGAAGACTTTAAAAACTTCTGGCCAACCAACCTCCAGATTGTCGGTAAAGATAACCTGCGGTTTCATGCAGCAATTTACCCAGCAATGCTACTGAGCGCTGGGCTTCCGGTTGTAAAGCAGTTATTTGTACATGGTCATGTAACCTCTGCTGGCAAGAAGATGAGTAAAACGGTGGGTAACGTAGTCACAACTGAAGAGATTGTTAGTAAGTACGGAACTGACGCCTTCCGTTATTACTTTTTGCGGCACATACCAAGCCATGATGACGGAGATTTTACCTGGGAACGGTTCGATGCCGTCTATCATGGTGAGCTCGCCAACGAACTCGGCAATGTAGTACAGCGGGTCGCCAGCATGATTAATAGATACCAGCAGGGTGTTGTTGGCGATTTTCCAAAACCCGGGCACGATACCGAGCCGTATCACACAGCAATTTTGAATTGTCAGTTTGATAGAGCGCTCGAATCTGTCTGGGATATCGTACGTGGATTAAACGTGTTTATAGAGCAAGAAAAACCCTGGCAACTTGCAAAAGAAGCTGACGAAACACACCTACGTGAGGTACTTGCGGCTTGTGTAGGTGATTTAGTGCAGATAGCGGATCTATTATTACCATTCCTACCAGGTACTGCCGAAACCATTCATAAAATATTCAAAGATGGCTACGTTCATAACTATTCTGGCGTGCTCTTCCCGCGAATCGAAGTCGAAGCAAAATAATCTTGCATATTGCTAGCTTGTATCTGTAAATTTTTGTTAAGACACTGCGCTTATGGTAGAATTGCCGTAAGCGAAAGACAGACAAAACGAAAGATTTATACGATGCTAAACAGTAAAAAAAACAAAAAACACTCGAAACCGGGCAGATTTACAGCAGGTGACGGCGGGCTCACTACTGTAAAAAAGTTCAATTGGCGGAGAGCAGTACCAATAGTACTCGTAATTTCAATTGCTGGTGGATACTTTGTCTTCAGAAGTTTTGCCGGCACTTATGGCCTCTGTAAGGCGGCGTGGGCAGACAACGGACTGAGCGGCCAATACAACAAGGAATGCGTTACAAATTCTGACGAAGCTGCAGTTATACGATTATACTACGGGGTATTTGGCCGAGCCCCAGATGCAAGCGGCTTACGGTACTGGTCAGACAAGCTGCTCACTAAAAAACTTACCTTAACACAAGTTGCACAGCAATTTACAACGAGTAGCGAATTTAAGAACAAATATGGAGCGCTCAGCAACGAGGCGTTTGTAAAAGCAATGTACGTACAAATATTCGGACGTGAGCCGGATTCAGCCGGGCTAACGTATTGGACCAATAAGCTGAATGCTAAAACCACAACCAGAGAGTCTATGGTAGTAAGTTTTACTCAGTCTAGTGAGATGAAGAATAAGTACGTCGAACAAGTTTCTCGTGTGCTGGCAATCCGAACATTTTCTGACTCCGAGGCTTCATATAGATATAAACTAGACGCAAGAAATGCCAGCCAGCTTCAGTCGACTCCAGACTACGTACGGTGTAATATCTATGTAATTGCAAATGATCAGTGGGATAACAATAACAAACAGGGTACCCTTGATATTACTGCAAGTGATCAGGGCTACGGCCAGTACTGTAGCTCATTTAAAGTAACTAAACTCAGTGTAAATTATGCCGTTCGTGAGGCAGGTACAGTAAAGGTTGAAGATGCACAGTCGTCATCTACAGTCGATGCAGACAACAGTAAAGAGCATGAGAACATTGTGATTTCAATCAAGAAGCCCAACTACGTGCTGCGTGCGAACTCAGCAACGCTATCTGTAAAAGATATTAATACAAATACCTGTTTTGAATATTCCGCTGATCTTCTTGGCGATGCAGCGACACCTACACCGCTTAAGCGTTTATCGTCACGAGCTTGCTAGCTTTGATACCTAAATGTGAGCTAATTATTGACCAGTGGTAGACCAGTGCCAGGCCTCTAGTCTGTGTTCGTACAGATGAAAACGTGAGCCGTTCTTCTTAAGCCAAGTGTAGCAGGGTGAATATTCAAACACACTATACCCAGAGCAGGCAAAATCAAGAGCAAGGCCTTCGTTGTGTAGGCTTTTACCCGCTGGCTCGGTTGGAGGAAGGCACAAATCGATCGGTTTTTGGTATTGGTTATATTGCCCAATGCCACAAGCGCTAATCCGTAGCTTCTCCTGCTCGGGGCAACTTCTGTAGGCCGAGTTTATGAGTATGCGGGTCCCGTTTTTGGTTGATTCTGTAATCATATTGCTAACAAACGGCGCAAGTTTATTCTGCGTTTTGAACTGTCCGACTGAACTCAAGTTTTCGTCTACCCATACTTGATCGTGGCAGGAGATAGTAGATTGATCCGGGCGCGGTGGCAGTTTTTGTGCAACATCAGATACTCCCGCACCATACGTCGAAATCCCACTTACAAGTAGTACTGCACCAACCAGTGCATCTAGCATATATCCCCCATGTTTATAGTGTAGCTTAATTAGTAGGTAGGTGGTAGGCTGCCCTCGGGATGTGACATACTAGGGGTATGCAACTGATTGATACACATTGCCATATTCATGACTTAGAGTTTTTTGATGGCGAGTCAGCTAACTCAACTTACAATCAGGCTTCCGAACAGCTTGAAGCTCTGCTACTAATAGGCACGAGCTTAGTAGATAGTAAACGTGCTGTGGAGTTTGCACATTTACACCCAGAAAAGTGCTGGGCATGTGTGGGCATTCACCCACACGAGGCCAGTAAACTTACTGAGGCTGAAATTACTGAGCACCTGGCCGGAATCGCACAGCTGGCATCCGATGAAAAAGTGCGGGCTATTGGCGAATGTGGGTTTGATTTTTACTATAATGAACGTTCCGAGGTGCTAAGCAAACAAAAGCAGTTATTTGCGGGCCAGTTAGAAATTGCGAAGCAGTATAATTTACCACTGAGTTTTCATGTCAGAGAGGCGTTTGATGATTTCTGGCCAGTATTCGATGAATTCACAGGTATACGCGGAGTTCTGCATAGTTTTACCGATCGGCCGAAGCACTTAGAAAAAGCGCTAGAGCGGGGGCTATATATTGGTATAAACGGCATAGCAACGTTTACGAGCCACGACTGGCAACGGGAGTTATTTAAGACAATCCCCATAGAATCAATT
>JAGOUG010000064.1 GCA_018061375.1 Candidatus Saccharimonadota bacterium | reverse complement strand
GTGATATTTACCTCATGGTACCCCTGGTTACTAAGAATGAAACGGTAGGTTATTTTATAGCTGGACCGAAAAAGAGCGGCAATATATATAACCAACAAGATACATCTTTACTTACAATAATTGCGAATGAATTGGCGGTGGCACTTCAGAATGCGCAGAGGTTTGAGGAGATTCAGGCGTTTAACATTACTTTGCAGGAGAAGGTAAATGAGGCGACTCGTGAGCTGAAGGTTACTAATAAAAAGCTTATTGCGCTTGATGAGGCGAAGGATGAGTTCATTAGCATGGCCTCTCACCAACTTCGCACGCCACTAACTTCAATTAAAGGGTATCTTTCTATGATGCTTGAAGGTGATCTCGGTAAGACGAGTGCTGCTCAGACGAAGGCAATTAAAGAGGCGTTTGGAAGCTCTCAGCGAATGGTGTATTTAATTTCTGACTTCCTGAACGTGAGTCGTATTAAAACGGGTAAGTTTGTCATTGAACCGAAAGAGGTGAATTTGCCTGAGGTAGTTGGTGAGGAGATCCATCAACTTCGAGAGCTTGCCGAATCTCGAGATGTCACGCTGGAATATGAAGCTCCTGGCGAGTTCCCACAGGTTAAGCTAGATGACAATAAGATTCGTCAGGTAATGATGAACATGGTAGACAACGCAATTTATTACACACCAGCAAATGGTACGGTGCAGATTCAACTATATGTGAATGCCGATGACGTTGTATTTAAGGTTGTAGACACGGGTATTGGTGTACCAAAAGAAGAACAGCATAAACTGTTCACTAAGTTCTTCCGTGCCGGTAACGCCCGCGTTGCCCGCCCAGACGGAACTGGACTTGGTTTGTTTATGGCCCAAAAAATAATCGTTGAACAAGGCGGTTCAATAATATTCGAAAGCACGGAAGGCAAAGGTAGTACCTTCGGCTTCCGTTTCCCCTTAAAATCCATAAAACTCTAAGTCTGAGTGGCGCTATTTTCTCTTTAGGAGTAATTCAAAATATTCGGTGCCCCCGAAGGGGATTTTCTGACGGACGTGTTTTTTGCCTTCTAGTGTGTCAGCTGAGTAGACGGTGAATGTACCGTAAAAATCGTTAATCTCGTCAATCGCTTTGGCTAAGAAGCGCTTACCTTCTTCAATGCCGAAAAGATCCATTTGTGATTTGTTTGATGGTTCGAGTTGGTATAAATACAGACCCATGGTTCTAACTGACATGTGTGGTGGTCGCTTGTCGAACAAACTTGAAACGCGCTCCCAGATATCTTGGTTACTGTAACAGGGAACTCTGTACATGCGTTTATCGACAAAGCCACCACCTGCCGTAAAAGACAACCAAACACAGACGCCGCGGGCTTCAACGTTCCGGTAACGAAGCTTCATCCCAGTAGTTTCGGCCAGATAATGTAGGCATGATCGTAAATATTTGTCGTCGTTGGTGGGATTTTTGACTACCCATTGTCGGCCGATCATTCCCAGGTTGGTCTCGTGGTCATCCATTTCATAGCCTCGTAGTCGTTGATACCAGTAGGCTCCGTTGACACTACGAAATACCTGTCGTTTCAGTAGATCTTCCGGGGCATGTAAAAAGTCGAGTGGTGTGAATATACCGTGAGCTCTGAGTCGACTGCCATAGCCGTCGGCAATACCGTTTAAGTCTTGTAGCTCGAGCGACGTATAGACTTCTATAAGGTTTTTATGATCAATCACGTCGAGACCATCTGGTTTGTGAAGTCCGGCGGCGGTTTTGGCGAGGAATCTATTGGGCCCGATACCGACATTGATCTTCATGTAGTCGCCGATCTCATTTTTCACTCGTTCTTTAATTTCGTAGCCTATTTGTACTAGCTGACTAGTTTTACCTTCGAGCTGGGTGTTATGGAAGTCTAAAATACCTTCATCAATACTCTTCATTTTTACGTTATGGGTGTAGTCCTTCATGATTTTGCAGAGCTTCTCATAGACGTGGTGGTATTTGGGTGGGTCGGTTTCGAGCATAATAAATTCTGGGCACTTGGCTACTGCCTCACTTCTTCGGCAACCTACTTTTATGCCAAGTGCCTTGGCTTCGTAGCTAGCCGCAATTACGCAGCATTCTTTACTGAGTCGATTCGTCACACCCATAGGCTTACCACGGAGTGATGGGTGCGCTTGTTGCTCGGCGGTGGCGAACGCGCTATTAAGATCGATCCACATAATGCTGGGTTTTTCTGTATTGAAGCCATATTTTGTGTGTGTCATGAATGACCTCCGGGCACAATCGCAATAAGCTGCCATGTTAAGCGTTCGGCATCAAATTCTAGACGGTAATCGTCGGTGCCGTCTGAAACATCAAAAATGTGAATCATGCGTTTACCCTTGGCGGTGGGGTGGCGCATGCCGAGCTGCGTGAAGGTGATCTCTCGACCCTTCCACTTCATTTTGTAGGGGAGTGCAAGTGTACTAATATCACCATGCTTTTTATATAGCACGACCATATCAACACGCTCGTTAATTTCAATTGTTGGGTCCATAAGCAATCCATCCGATCTAGTTAGTGTTCGGGGTAAACGGATTTAGAGATGTAGCAACGAGGTAAGTGTGAAGCCGTTTGCTCCAGGGACCATGACTCGGTACAGAAGTTTTTATAGAAGGCGCACAGTGACCGGAGTGTGATAGCCTGATTGCTTATGTAAAGCTAGTAGTACTGATTAGAGTAGCTGTAGCTATGTATAATTCTAGCAAACTTTGTAGCCAGTTTCTAATAAGAAATATCTTGTAATATCTTGGCTTTTTGTATCTGTTATGTTATAGTTTTCTAGTCTCAACAAAGTTTGTGGCCCCATACCTATGGTATGGAATCCATGTTCCGTGATCATAGAAATAATGTAAACACATTTTCTGCGACACACCTCACATGGCCCCATCGTCTAATGGTTAGGACATCAGGTTTTCATCCTGGCAACCCGGGTTCGATTCCCGGTGGGGTCACCACGAAATAGCCCAAGCACGCGCTTGGGTTTTTTCGTGGCTAGGATTCTACCGAGAATTGAACCCGGGTTATGGACGCGCGAGCGGACATGCAACCCGAGGTTCGAAGATAAGCCACTCTCGCAGAAGCTCGCCTCGAGAAAGTGGCGTAGACGCATGACAGATATTCCCGGTGGGGTCACCGAAAGGGACTTCTCAGTAATTGAGTGGTCTTTTTTGATGCTGGCTAATCTGTAGAGTGGGGATAATTTTGCAGCTTCGACAATCGTTTTTTAGTTGGCAAATGGGGGCTTTTCAGTATTCTATAAGTCTTATATTACAACCTGAATTTCATTCGGAAGTATAGTGGTATGTTTCTATAACTAAAGTATAATACTGACTATGACAAAGTACTGTGGAGATTGCGGGAATGAAGCGTTACCTGAAGATATTTTTTGTACAGCTTGTGGCTCCAGGCTAGGGGAGCGTACTACGCATGATACGGAATCAAAATACAATAAAAAAAGTGAAAACAAACAAAGCAGAAATAAAGTAGGATTTAATCAAGCTATCACAATGGCCTATAAAAAGTGTTTTGACTTTAAGACAAGATCAAGCAAAGCTGAATATTGGTATTTTGTACTCTTTCAAATAGTTATAACTACGTTTGTCGTGTTTATTACTACCGTATATGATTCACAGGTGTCAAATGGCTATGAAGTTTCAACTTTAGCGGATGTGTTATTTGGTGCTGTACTCGTTTTCGCTGGTATATTCTACTTTTTAACCATTATACCAGCCCTGGCGCTTACCACAAGAAGACTCCATGATACAGGAAGATCAGCAGCAATGTTACTAATCTATTTGATCCCCTACCTAGGCCCATTGATTCTTGTGTTTGGTTTTTTAACTCAAAATGGTGATACCCATGAAAACAAATATGGCGTGGTTCCAAACGGTATTTGAGATGTTATGAGTAATAAATATTGTGGTAAATGTGGAAATATCATAAGAGAAAAAAGTAAATTCTGCTCAAGATGTGGCTCACGAATACTACCTCGAGTAGATACACTTATACCCACAGAGCTTAACTCCACCCCTTCTTTAGCGGAGCGCAAAAAATGGGCCAAGATATCTTCCAGGCCACTCTTAAAAGTACTGCTTATATCGACAGTAATTTTAGTAACACTTGGATGGTTCGTCTTACGCTTACCACCAGTCAGACTCGCTTTGTATAGAAATTCAGCGTCTGCTGAAATAAATGATTTAGCAGATAAAAGCGGACTAAATTCACTAGGGATGCTATATTTTTATTCGTCAAACCCCAAATTAGTCAGTCCCGACATACTTAATAAAGTGTGTCCCAAGGTAGATATAAAAAGTGTCGAGTACGGTTGTTATCTACCATCCAGTAACGACATGTATATCCTAAAAGTCACAAATATTGAGTACAGGCAAATTGAGAATGTGAGCGTAGCTCACGAAACCTTACATGCTATATGGCAAGACTCTAGCCCAAGTGAACGTACAGAATTAAAAAAAGAACTTAGTGCTGTATATAACTC
>JAGOUG010000063.1 GCA_018061375.1 Candidatus Saccharimonadota bacterium | reverse complement strand
GTATTAGACTGAATGGTAACGTTTGAAACAGCCCCAAAAAATCCAGTTAAGCTAGTTACCCCAATGTTACCTTGGCTGTGACCATAGACTGTATTACCCAGTCCCGGGGCCCCAATACGTACACCTGAAGCGGCAAACACACCGATACCACCCGTGCCGTTATTGAGTACTGTATTAGAGTATACATTTATGACTGCGGGGACACCACCTGTCGTGACAAATATGCCGCCATCAGCATTATTGCTAACTATATTACCCACCACGTCTACTTCGTCTGAAGGGCTATTAATGCCAAACGATATCCCGCCGCTATCGCCATCTGAAATAATATTGTTTTCAATCGACGAATTACTGACACCATTTATGGTTATACCGTTATATGTTACACCCGAAATTAAATTACTAACAATGGTACTGTTTTCGCTACCTCCAGATTGTCCTAGAGTGATGCCTTCATTGGCACTTCCAAGTACCGTTTGGTTATCACCAGAAATACCTACATAGTTGCCTTCTATAGTAGCGTTGTCCGCCAGGTCACTTGTGCCGATACAGCTATATTCGAAATCGTAGACTGAAAGACCACGTACCGTAGAATTTGGGGAGTCTATATAAAAAGCCGATGCGGCTGTTGTTGCAGCACCATCAATTTCAATTAGTATTCTTGTTTGGTTTGGGTCGGTGTTATACAGCGCGTTTGGTTGACTGTAACCATCGATTATAACGGTTTCAGCTAAACTAGAGAGGGCTGATTGTAGCGCTATTTTATATCCGTCTTGTCCTTGTCGTGTAAAATCTGCAGTACCTGAAATATTGAATTCTATAGTGTCGGTAGTTGGGCTGGCGTCTCCAGCTACGCACTCATTAGTCGTTCCGCCCGATACCACGTTACCGTTGGCAGAGTCTATAGCCTCTCTTAGAGTACATTCGCCGTCGTCGGCAGCTGTATCTGCTTTAGAATTAACCTGTATAGTTGAAGCGTAGGTTGAACTTGGTTTAACGATTGTCGTAAAAGCTAACAAAGCTAGTATCAAAAAGCCAGCCGTAAGTAAGCTGTTTTTGAGCGTGTGTTTATTTATTGGTGTCATTGTCATCCCTGTTGTTTTATACAAACTTAAAGGGAGATGTCGTGGTGGATATCAAGAGTAGATTATACATAAGTATTATGATGTAAACAAGAGGTGAGGAATCAAAAAAGACCAGCGCTATGTCTGGTCTTTTTATAAAGAAATGAGCTATTATACTTTTTTCTTAAGAACGAGGAAGCCGTTTCGTGGGTTTTCCTCAACTTGGCGTGTGTCTGGAAGATCACATGGTTCGCCCTTAGCGTTTGTGTCGCTCTTACTAAAGTAATAGATACGCTGTTCTTTACCACCGCGTAGCTTAGTTACTGATGTGAAAAGGTAGTATGTTACCCCTTTTGAATTCGTGTGCGAATATTGTGCCATTCTTGTTACTCCTCCTTGAATTAGTTCGCGTACCCCTAGAGTAGAGTACGTTTATTCAGCTGTCAACAGTTTTTACCCCTAGAAGCCATTTTTAAGTCTGTGTCGGATCACCAATCTGACGACCACATACTCTATAACCCTGCCCAGAAGCCATGCAGCACTGACTACTGTTAGCAGTATCAAAATTCCTGCGATATCAGGGGTCCAAACAGGCGATGCAAAGCTATAAATAAACAGGTTTTTGTCGGGTAGTTGTATTTTTTGCTGAGATACACTCGGAGCGTTTTCGTTGCCATATTGGGCAATACACTGAGCAATACTACTGAGGGGTATACCCCTCCGTTCACAGGCAGCGGTGCCCTCGGCATAAATATCTCTGCCCGAGCCCTTTTGGGCAGCCAATATCACCTCCTCGGCCTTTCTGTTGTATGTATTTACAAGTTCGATTGGGCGAACCACCTGCGTGTTCATGTGATCGAATATATACGTATTCAGTGCCTCGAGGGATTCTGAAACACCCTCGCCAGTTTTATCCGCCACAACAACTGCGCTTCTCAGTTCTACCATTTTTAAGTTATTCTGCCTGAATGCAAGTCCGCTGAGAGTTAAGAGAACGAGTGTAATTAACCCGAGTTGCCAGGTTTTTATGTGCACCTTTTTAAGATGATGCCAGATTCTATGTGTGGTCCACCCATTCATTACAGTAATTGTAGCAGATTACTTCTTAAGTGCGGGGAATCTCTCCAGCCGTATACAGAATGAATATACCGCCGCTAGTATAAACGCGCCACTACAAACAATATATGGTGAATAGTGAAGACTTGCTAAAGTAAAGCTGAAGAATGTAAGGGCACGCAGTGCATCAGCAATCATTTCATTTGAGGTTAAAAATGCAATTCGGTAACCGGGGTAATCATCTGCCCTGTCATAGTAGCCTTTGAAGAATGCGATCCGGTACACCAAGGTGTTTGGTTCATTTACAAATGCCACGAACAATGCACCAAACATATTGGTTACGCCGATCCTCATAATACTGACAAGCGCATTAATACCGGTGCCGTACTGAATCATAGCGTGTCCCTTTTTGTTATCGAGAAGCCTACCGAGCGGAAGCGCAACTACTATTGCTATGAGTACCGAAACAGAAGAGACAAAACCAAGCCTGAGGTAGATATTTGAAGTAAACACCACTAAAGAGAGAAATATCGGCCAGACAATAAGTGAAATTGCACCTTCTCCACACATAGCTGAAAAGCTTGCGTAATCTCGCCAATGTTTACGAATTCCGAGCCCCTTAAACCTAATAATCTGTTTTGTTCTGACAGGTTCAGGGCTCAACATGAGTATGAGCGTAGCAATAAACAGCGCAATTGCAGAAGCAGCAAACGTAGCTACTGGCGATACAAAGGTAGCCAACAAACCACCGGCAATTGGCCCAAGCACCGCAGCACTCCGCTGCATAATCTCCATATAGCCCTGCTCTTTACCGCTATTAGCGGGGTTTTTAATTTTAGAAAAATCCACGTGATATGAAATAAAGTATAGTGTTGAGCCAATGCAGCCCGTGAGCGCAAGTAGAACAAGTGCATACGGAATGTTATTTATATGAATAAGTAACACAGAAAAGAGCATTTGTACCAAAAAACTCATGCGCATAACGTGCTTGGGGCCGATTTTTGCAATTAGATGCGCCACTAGGTAGTCAGCAATGATCCCAAAACTGTAAAACAATGTATAGTATAAAAATATTGCGGTAATTGAATACCCGTTTTTGTACAAATATATTGGTACAAAAACTCCAACCATACCGATGGAAAACGTTCTCAAAAAACTCGACAGATACATCTCGCTGATTTCAGAAAATCCGACTACCCTCCATGGGTGTCGTGGTGCTAGCATTCTGTTGAGTAATCTTCTGATCATGTTTGTTTTCTTATTACCATTATCAGTATAGCAAATTGAAGACTACGATTGGATCCTGGTTTTGTAATCCTTGCATACTGCATACTAAATACTCCATACTGAATGTATGCATATTTACTGTTCTGGTATTGGAGGTGTCGGTATTGGTCCACTTGGGCTCTTGGCACTTGATGCTGGCTACCAAGTAAGCGGATCTGATCTGCACGAGAGTGAGATGACCGCACTACTTACATCACGTGGAGCCGATGTTCAGATTGGGCAAGATGGCACACAGATACTTGGTGTACATACTAAAATGCCGATTGATTGGTTTGTATATTCTTCTGCCCTACCAACTGATCACCCCGAGCTACTTTTTGCCAAAGAACACAACATTAAAATTAGTAAGCGGGATGAATTTTTAAACACTCTCATGAATGAACAGAGTCTTGACCTTGTTGCTGTAGCCGGGACACATGGCAAAACAACCACCACGGGAATACTGATCTGGCTGTTTAATCGGCTTTCTATACCGGTGAGCTACTCGATTGGTACCAGTATCAGTTTTGGGCCACCCGCACAGTACCAAAAAGAGTCACGATTTTTTATATACGAGTGTGATGAATTCGACCGTAACTTCCTGCAGTTTAAGCCGCGACAGAGTGTGATAGCCTCATTTGATTATGATCACCCAGATACCTACCCAACTCAGGCAGATTACACCTACGCCTTTCAAGATTTTGTCAGCAAGAGTCAGGACACCATTTTATGGCAAGATGACGCTGATGCTCTAGAACTTTCTGACCTTTCTTCAATTGAAATATTAAGTGATACGGACCCGGGAATTAACCTTATTAAGCTTCCCGGGGCGCATACACGCAGGAATGCCTGGCTTGCCATACAGACTGTGCACGAACTATTCCCAGAACTTGAACTCGATGAACTAACAGACATAGTCGCCTCTTTCCCTGGTACAAATAGACGGTTTGAAAAGCTCGCACCAAGCTTTTATTCTGACTACGCCCATCATCCTGTTGAGATTGTCGCCACAATTCAGGCTGCGACTGAAATTAATAAAAATGTGGTGGTTGTGTATCAACCTCACCAAAATATACGCCAGCACGAAATCATGGCTGAAGGTGGCTACAAAAATTCCTTCAGTGATGCAAAGCATGTTTACTGGCTCCCAACGT
>JAGOUG010000013.1 GCA_018061375.1 Candidatus Saccharimonadota bacterium | reverse complement strand
CATCAACTCTATCAAGGGTGGTGTAGTTCCGAGTGAATATGTAAAACCTGTTCAGAACGGTATTGAAGAAGCAATGGGTAACGGTGTTATTGCTGGATATCCGGTAGTAGACATCTCGGCTGAACTATACGACGGTAGCTACCACGATGTTGACTCAAATGAAATGGCCTTTAAAATTGCCGGTTCTATGGCGTTACAAGCTGGTGTCAAAAATGCAGCTCCTATTCTTCTTGAACCAGTCATGAAGGTAGAGGTTGTTGTTCCTGAAGAGTTTATGGGTGACGTAATTGGTGACCTAAATGGTCGTCGTGGTCGCGTTGAGAGCATGGAAGACCGCTCTAACGCTAAAGTGATTCTCTCTTTTGTACCACTCTCTGAAATGTTTGGCTACACCACTGACATTCGTTCAATGACGCAGGGTCGTGCAAGTTCAACAATGGAACTCGATCATTATGCAGAAGTACCATCACACGTTGCTGAAGCTGTAATCGCGAATCGCGCTAAATAGAAAAGATCTAGCAGTTTCAATTATTGTTGGTATAGTAGATGTATCAATATTTTACTGGGTGGCAGAGGGATTGAAATGATACAAATAGAAACAGAACACCTTGGACGACGCAGAACTGAATGGAATACTTCTGACCTGGATGCAATTCAGCAGCTAGCAATTGGTCTCCATGAAGCAACTTCTGACTCTCATAGAGTAGATCATTTCACAGATGGCGAACTCGATACCTTGTTCCCAGTTGATTTAGATGCACCCAATGCGAAGCCTGCGCATGAGATCTGGGCGGATCTTAAAAGTACGTATTATGACTACGACACCTGGACAACTCCAACTGAACAGCTTGTTAGTGTTTTTGCCCTAGCATCAGATACGCTCATTCCTAACCGAATGTCGACCGAGCAACGTGCACAAAAGAACGCACAGTGTATGCGCGCATTCCAATCTGGAATTCAAAAACACTACACCGACTTAGGATATGCGACCACTGCACGCGACCGATCTGAGCTTGACACCTCATTCATGCTACATAAGTCAAAAAGTCTGCTTACAGGACACGCAAAGACCGAGTACACGCTTGCTATAGAAGCAGCTGGATTGCAATCTACTCCGGTCAAACGTATACACAGAGCCGCATTTAGAGTTGCGCACATACTTCGTACTGCACGTATATAATCATTGAAGCGAATTATCTCTTTACAACAGAGGCGTGATCATCTACAATAGTCTGGTATCTCGCGTGAGGGCTTTGCACTCATGGCAATATGGAACGCGCAGAGTCATTAACGTTAACTAATATTAATACACCATCAAATATTTGAAGGTAAAGGAGAAAACATGGCAGATTTTGACAGAACAAAGCCGCATGTAAACGTTGGCACAATGGGTCACGTGGATCATGGTAAAACTACACTAACTGCAGCTATCACAGCTGTACTTGCAAAGCGACTTCCGAGCGACGTCAACAAAAAAGTTGATTACGCTCAAATCGATAACGCTCCAGAAGAACGACAGCGCGGTATCACTATTGCTACGTCTCACCAAGAGTACGAAAGCGAAAAGCGACACTACGCACACGTTGATATGCCAGGACACGCTGACTATGTTAAAAACATGATCACCGGTGCTGCACAAATCGACGGCGCTATTTTGGTTGTTGGTGCTAACGACGGTCCACTACCACAAACTCGTGAACACGTACTTCTTGCAAAGCAAGTTGGTGTACCTAAGATTCTTGTATTCATGAACAAGATGGATCTTGCAGACGAAGAGCTTGTAGAGCTTGTTGAAGACGATATTCGTGATCTACTAGCTAAGAACGGCTTTGACCGAGATTGTCCTATCATCAAGGGTTCTGCTACGAAGGCACTTGAAGGTGACGCAGCAAACGAAGATGCAATTATGGAACTTGTTAACGCTATGGATACATACGTTGAAGAACCTAAGCGCGACCTCGACAAGCCATTCCTAATGCCTATCGAAGATGTATTCTCAATTAAGGGTCGTGGTACTGTTGCTACTGGCCGTATTGAAACTGGAATCGTTAAGATCAATGAGGAAGTTGAAATCGTTGGTATCCGTGAAACACGTAAAACTGTTGTAACTGGTATCGAAGCATTCAAGAAGAACCTTGATCAGGGTCAAGCTGGTGATAACGCTGGTATCCTCCTACGCGGTATAGAACGAGACGATATCGAACGTGGTCAAGTCATCTGTAAACCAGGTTCAATTACTCCACACACTGAGTTTGATGCAGAGGTCTACATTCTTTCTAAAGATGAAGGTGGCCGACACACACCATTCTTCAAGGGTTACAAACCACAGTTCTACTTCCGTACTACTGATGTAACTGGTGAAGTTGAACTTCCAGCAGACAAAGAAATGGTAATGCCAGGTGACACCGTAACCTTCAAGGTTAAGTTGCTCGCCCCAATCGCCATGGAACAGGGTCTAAACTTCGCTATTCGTGAAGGTGGCCGAACTGTTGGTGCGGGTGTTGTTACAAAAATTACTAAATAGTAATATATAACAAAACTACAAAAGAGGTGCTCATTGCAGCACCTCTTTTTGTGTTAAAATTACGACATGAGAAAGTGCCCCTATAATGATGGCGGGGAATCAAAGTGCCCTGTTCAAAGCGGGCCTGTTGAAAGTGTCTTCCTAAGCCCATGCAAAGACGGTGAATATGGTCGTAACTGCTCGGAATTACTTACACAACTTACGGTGCTAGCAACTACCGGAAATGAGGGGTTAAGAAGCGAGATAGACGATACCTATGGCGAGATAATTGGCCACTACAAACCTAATATGATATCAAAAGGTAATACACCCGACATCATAAAGTCAGATGTTAGGCGATGTAAACCACCCATAAGAAGCGGTCGGCCTGCGGTTGAAGGCAGTGTTACGGTGCATCACTTCGACTTAATCTGCACCCTTCAGAACCAGCGATTCCTATCTGCAGCTAATTGGTACAATAGGGAACTTAATGAAAAGCTTGAAGAGGTTGGACTATTTGATTGGTGGGTATTTTCTGAAAGTGATGGTGAGGTTACTTTCTTAGCAGAAGTACGAGATACTATTGCTGAGTATGACAGAAGTTTTCGCATTGGGTCTGCAGTCTTGTACAACACAGCATCCCCACCATTATTGGTAGTAGAGCAGCTACGAAAATCAGCCATAACCAACTGATAATTGACTGATTTTAGAAACGTGCTATAATTTTAGTTACAATAACAATTGTATTGACAACTCGGCTGGATGATACTTTATTCACCACGCAGAGGTTACAATACCAGGCTAGGTTAAGCTAGCAATAATATATCGAAAGGTTTCTACTGATGTCAGAAACTCCACAGAAACAGAAGATTCGTATTCGTCTTAAGGCGTACGATCACAAAATTATCGACCAGTCCGCAAAGCAGATCATAGATACAGCACTTCGAACAGGTGCAACTATCAACGGCCCGATTCCACTACCTACTCGAAAGAGCAAGTATACAGTGATCAAAAGCCCACATGTCTACAAAAAAGGCATGGAGCAGTTCGAAATGCGTGTTCACAAGCGTCTTATAGATATTTTAGACCCAACACCTAAGACTATAGACAGTTTGATGAATCTCTCACTTCCTGCGGGCTGTGACGCTGAAATTCGAATGAACTAACAGTAGTTTTAAACTTTGAGTAATCGTGACTGACCGCTCTCATAAGCTAACTGTCCATCATGGGGCAGTTTTCTTTTATCCCTGTCATCCCGTATCAAGTTTGGGATGACACATATTGGTGCTAATGACATTTTAGGTCGCTTATGCTTAAATAGATACCAATATGGCAAAATCAAAAAAGAAGGTATCTAAGAAAATCGTGCAAGAACACGATTCCGTGTATTTTTTAAAGATAGTCCTATTCTTTATACTTGGAACGCTCTGGATCCGCGTAATTAACGTAGAAATTGGCGCTTTTCGTAATATAAGTCTGCCGTTTGGTCTATTGGTCGGTATTATTTTCGCTACACACGAACATTTTCAGATAGACAGAAAAATTGAGTTCGCCGTGCTTCTAGTGGCAACATTTATCAGTTTTTATCTACCGGTCGGCATTATTCTTTAGTCGATACAACCTAGAGTGATATAAACTGTTGCACTACTTAAATTAATCTGTTACACTTGTTTGGTAATTTCATGCCTCCAATGGTAAATGATTGGCACGTCTAAAGGTCCGGAAGTCAGATAGACACACGGATACCAGAGATCGACCAATATTTTTGTTTGCTAAGAGGTTAATAAGGAACAAAATGAAAGCAATACTGGGAACAAAAATAGGAATGACGCAAATCCTCGCAGAGGACGGTGTTTTAGTACCAATTACTTTGGTACAAGCCGGACCATGCACGATCACGCAAATTAAAACCGATGAAACAGACGGTTATACTGCTGTGCAGATTGCACTTGGCGGCGGTAAAAACACGAGTAAATCTGTTAAGGGACATGTAGCTAAGGCTAACAAAGAACTTATGCCACGCGTTATTCGTGAATTTCGTGTAGACACAATCTCTGAGGAGCAAAAAGTAGGCTCCTCTTTTGATGTTTCAACATTTGAAGTTGGCGATATGGTAAAAGTAACTGGTACAAGCAAAGGTAAGGGTTTCGCTGGAACAGTAAAACGACACAACTTTGCAACAAGTGCCAGCACTCACGGTGGTAACGGAATGGTTCGTCGACCTGGTTCAATCGGATCAATGTACCCACAAAAGGTCTTTAAAGGTAAGCGAATGGCTGGGCAAATGGGCTCAGAGCAAGTTACTGTAAGAGGCCTTAGTGTTGCTCTCATTGATGTTGAAAATAATCTCATAGGGCTAAAGGGTGCTATTCCAGGCCCGAAGAAGAGTCTTGTAACAGTGGTAGGAGCATAATATGGCAGACGTTAAATCTACTCCAGTCAAGAAGACTACTGCACAAGCAACACTTCCAAAAGAAGTATTCGCAGTAGATGTTAACAATCACGAACTTATCAAGCGTGCGTACGAAGCATACCTTGCAAACGGACGAGAGAATTACGCAGTTACTAAAACTCGTGGACTCGTACGTGGTGGTGGTAAGAAGCCATGGAAGCAAAAAGGCACAGGACGTGCACGATTTGGTTCATCTAGGAACCCTATCTGGCGCGGTGGTGGTGTTGTTTTCGGACCAAATGGTACTGAAAACTACACAATTACTGTTCCTATGGCCCAGAAGCGACTTGCGCTTCGTCAGTCACTAACCCTCGCTAACCAATCTAAAAAGATCATTGTTGATGAATTTTCAACAAAAGACGGTAAAGTAAAAGATACGCTCACACTTCTAGCTAAGCACAAGCTTACACGCCGTGTACTTCTTGTTGTAGACAACAAAGATGCGCTTATGGACCGTGCGACACGCAACGTACCAAACCTAAAGGTCACACAGGCAATGTACCTTAATGTTTATGACATTATGAACGCAGACGCAATTGTAATGACACCAGCTTCTGTGGCAATTGTTAAAAAATGGCTTGTCGTACCACCGAAGGGAGATGCACATGCTTAATTTGAAACCACGAATGAGTGAAAAGGCGTACCGACAAAGTACTCTTAACCAAACCTATATTTTTGTAGTGCCATCTAGCTCTAATAAAATACAGATCAAAGCTGCGGTAGAAGCTCAGTTTAATGTGACTGTTGAAGCAGTTAATATTGTAATTCAAAACGGAAAAAAAGCTCGATCAATTCGACTTGGCAACCGACGTGCTCGCGCAATCATTGGCGAACGTAAGGATATTAAAAAGGCATATGTACGACTTAAAGAAGGTGATTCAATCAAAATCTTTGATGAAGAAGGGGAAAAGAAATAATGGCTATTAAAGTACTAAAACCTACTACTCCTGCTCGAAGAGGAATGACAAGCCAGGACTTCTCTAAAGTTACTACTAACAAACCTCTTAAATCACTCCTCGTTGTTAAACGCCGTACTAATGGTCGTAACAACCAGGGTCGTATTACTGTTCGACACCGTGGTGGTGGTGCAAAACGGTTCTACCGACTGGTAAACTTTAAGCAACTTGATTTTGAAACAGCTACAATTGAAACGATTGAATATGATCCTAACCGTACTGCAAACATCGCACGTATTAAAGATCAGAACAACAAGTACCACTATGTGCTTGCAAGCGGATCAATGAAGGTTGGACAAGTCATTACAATCGGTGAAAAAGCCGCAATTGAAGATGGTAACCGGCTACCACTTAAGAGTATCCCAACTGGTAGCTTCATTTACGGAATCGAGCTACAGCCTGGCCGCGGGGCCCAAATGGTACGTTCAGCTGGTGTAAAAGCACAGCTTACTGCTAAAGAAGGTGATTACGCACAGGTAAAACTACCAAGCGGTGAAGTACGAATGATTAACGTTAACTGCATGGCCACACTTGGTAATGTTGGTAACGAACAACACCAGAACGTTAAAATCGGCTCTGCCGGACGTAAGCGTCACCTTGGTTTCCGTCCAAGTGTTCGTGGTATTGCTATGAACGCAACCGATCACCCACACGGTGGTGGTGATGGTGGTGCGCATGGTATTGGTGGACAGCCAAAGACTCCATGGGGTAAGCCAACGCTTGGGTACCGAACCAGACGCAACAAGCGAACAACTAAGTTTATTATTAGAAGCCGTCATCAGGCTAAAAGGAAGTAAGTATGAGTAGAAGTCTAAAAAAAGGACCATTTGTAGATGCGAAGCTCGCTAAAAAAGTAGCAGCCCTTGGTGCCGATGACCGTACGGTTATTAAAACTTGGGCACGAGCAAGCACAATCAGCCCAGATATGGTTGGTAGAACTATTGCCGTACATAATGGCAAGGTACACGTACCAGTGTTTGTTAGTGAAAACATGGTTGGCCATAAACTTGGCGAATTTTCACCAACTCGTAAGTTCCGTAAACACGGAGGCAAAGAGAAATAATCATGCCTATTTACGTTAAAGCACAAGCAAAAGGTGTCGACATGACTCCACGGAAGATCGGTTTGGTAGCAAGCCTCGTTCGTGGCCGTACAGTTTCTGATGCACTTGTTATTCTTTCGCACACACCTAAACGTGCTGCAATTCCTGTCATTAAAGTAATTGAGAGTGCTAAAGCTAATGCACAGCACAATCATAACGTCGTTACAGATAATTTAGTTATCAGTGAGCTTCATGTCAGCCCTGGCCCTCGTATGAAGCGATTCCGTCCTGTTGCCCGTGGTAGTGCTCATCCGTACCAGAAGAAGACAACTCACATAACGGTGATTGTTGCTGGTGAAGAAAAAGCTAAGCCAAAAGCTGCAACAACGGTTAAAACAACCGCACCAAAATCTGCTAAATCTAAGAAGGAGAGCAAATAATGGGTCAAAAAGTAAATCCAATTAGTATGCGTCTTCAAGTTAATAAGCAGTGGCGTAGTAAGTGGTTCGCTGGTAAAAAGGATTACGCAACATTCTTAAACCAAGATCTTACACTTCGCCGGGAGATCGAAAAGAAGTTTGAAACACGTGCTGTAATTGACCGTATAGACATAGAGCGTTCACCAAACCTTGTAACCGTAACAATCTTTACTTCTAAAGCAGGTGTTGTTATCGGACGCGGTGGTGTTGGAGCACAAGAAATTAAGGCTCTCAGCGAAAAGGTCTTTGAAACGACTGTTCGAGTTAACATTGAAGAAGTTAAACGACCAGAACTTGCTGCAAAGCTTGTTGCTGAAAATATTGCACGTCAGCTTGAAAGACGTATCGCATTTAGACGAGCTGTTAAAATGACTGCTGCATCTACAATGCGAGCTGGTGCAAAAGGTATCAGAATTGAAGTTGCTGGCCGTCTACAAGGTGCTGAAATGAGTCGCCGAGAAAAACACATTGAAGGTAGCGTACCGCTTCATACTATCCGTGCTGATATCGATTATCATGCTGCACGTGCTAAGTATCCTGGTGCCGGTATCATCGGTGTTAAGGTCTGGATTTATAAAGGTGAGGTAGTCTAATATGTTACTACCAAAAAAGACCAAGTTCAGAAAAGTACGTAAAGGTAAGATCAAAGGTATTGCTACAAGTGGAAATACCGTTGCTTTCGGTGATTACGGCCTCGTTTCTATGGATATGGAACGCATTACGTCTCGTCAGATCGAATCTGCACGTCAGGCGATGACTCGTTACATTAAGCGTGGCGGTAAGGTATGGATTCGTATCTTCCCACACACACCTGTTACACGTAAACCACTCGATGTAAAGATGGGTAGCGGTAAAGGTAACCCCGAGTTCTTTGTTGCAAAAGTACGCCCAGGAACCGTTTTGTTCGAAATGGGTAGAGGTATTACAGAAGAACAGGCACGTGAAGCTATGCGACTTGCAAGTCATAAGCTTCCTGTTAAAACTAAGTTTGTGATTCGGGAGCAAGCATAATGAAATTAAAAACACTTACTCCTAAAGATCTACGCGGTAAGAAACCTGCAGAATTAGATGCCTACCTTCTTGATTTGCAGAAACAGCAGGTTGAACTTACGCACCTACTGAGTATTAATAAAGATAAGCAAACTCATCAGGTATCAATAATCAAACGAGCAATCGCTCAAGTTAAAACCGTGCAGACGCAAGTAGCACAGGGAAAGGAAAAGTAATATGGCACGACGTATGATTGGCACTGTAGTATCAGATGTTCAAGATAAAACTATTGTTATTAAAACTGAGCGCCGCGTTACACACCCTCTGTACCGAAAGCAGTACACGGTAAGTAAGCGATATCAAGCTCATGACGAAAAGAATGAAGCCAAGCTTGGTGATATTGTTGCGATTACTGAGGTTCGACCTATCAGTAAGACAAAATCATTTACACTCGAATCTATCATCGAACGTCCTGAGGGCGCAGCTGAAGAGGTAGTATCATGATTCAACAAGAATCTCGACTAAAGGTGACTGATAACAGTGGTGCAAAGGAAATTCTTTGTATTCGTGTTCTCGGTGGTACCGGACGTCGCTACGCGCACGTTGGCGACACAATTGTTGCAACTGTTAAACAAGCGAGCCCAACAGGGACTGTTAAAAAGAAGTCTGTTGTACGTGCCGTAGTTGTACGAACTACTAACATGATCCGTCGTAAAGATGGTTCAACAATTAAGTTTGACGATAACGCTGCCGTAATTATTGGCGATGACAAGCTACCTAAGGGTACTCGTATTTTCGGCCCTGTGCCACGCGAACTACGCGAAGCTGGCTACAGTAAAATTGTCAGCTTAGCACCGGAGGTACTCTAATATGTCTGGACTACGAATTAAAAAAGGTGATCTTGTTAAAATTATCACCGGTAGTGACAAGGGTAAGACTGGTAAAGTTGTTGCCGTACAGCCAAATGACCGAACAGTAACTGTAGAAGGAATCAACATTGTTAAACGACATGTTAAACCTTCAATGGTTTCACCACAGGGTGGCATTGTAGACGTTCATAAACCAATGGATATTAGTAAAGTTGCACTTGTGCAAGCTGGTAGTAAAGACGGTAAAACGAGTCGAGTTGCCTACGTAGTAGACAAAGCAGGTGATAAAAAGCGTGTATACCGACAAGCAAAGAATAAGGAGATAGATTCATGAGTAAAGATACGAGTGTCACATTGACACCACGTCTGAAGACTCAGTACCAGACTGAAATTGTAGAAGCTCTTAAGGCACAGCTTGAGCTTCAGAACAAACACCAGGTACCGACTTTAGAGAAGATTGTAATTAATGTTGGTCTAGGACGAAGCAAAGATGACAAGCAGATGTTTGAAACTGTCCGAACAACACTTCGCAAAATTACTGGCCAACAGCCGGTTGATATTATTGCTAAAAAATCTATTGCGAGCTTTAAGATTCGAGCTGGAATGAACACTATTGGCATGAAGGTAACACTTCGTGGTGATCGTATGTATGAGTTCCTTGATCGACTTATTTCTGTTGTACTTCCACGAGTCCGTGATTTCCACGGCGTCAGCAAGAAGGCCTTTGACCCGCAGGGTAACTATAGTCTCGGGCTCGTTGAACAGTCAGTATTCCCTGAACTCTCATTCGAAGACATATCAAAACTGCATGGTTTACAGGTTAACTTTACTATTAATAGCAGTGACCCTGTTAAATCTCGTGCACTACTAGAAGCGTTTGGTATTCCATTCGAAAAGGAGAATCGCTAATATGGCTAAGAAATCTATGATCGCGCGTGATAAAAAACGCCAAGTAATGATTAAAAAGTACGCTGCAAAGCGCGCTGAGTTAAAGAAGATCGGTGATCTTGAAGGTCTCGCAAAGCTCCCGCTTAATTCAAGCCCTACAAGGTGGAAGAATCGTTGTAACGAAACTGGTCGACCACGTGGATACATGCGTACGTTTGGCCTCAGCCGAATAGCATTCCGTACACACGCAAGCAAAGGTGAGATTCCTGGCATAACTAAGGCAAGCTGGTAGAAAGGTATATATGGTATCCACTGACCCAATCGCAGATATGCTAACTCGTCTTCGTAACGCCGCTATGGTAGGAAAGCACGAAGTTCGTTTACCGCATTCAAATATTAAAGAAACTATTGCACGCGAGCTTGTTAAGAACAGGTTCCTTACAAACGTTGTCGTAGAAAAAGGAACTCCTCGTAATACCCTCATCATTACTATATGTAATGAAGGTACAAATGCACGCTTCACAGAAATTACTCGAATGAGTACTCCTGGTCGTCGCATGTACGTAGGTGCAGATGAGATTCCTAAAGTAAAAAACGGTCGTGGCATCGTACTGGTTTCTACCAGCAAAGGTGTTATGAGCAGCCCTGAGGCAATCAAAAATCGCCTTGGTGGTGAAGTAATTTGTAAGATATATTAAAGGATTATTGAGGTAATTATATGAGTCGAATCGGAAAACTACCAGTAGAAATACCTGCTGGCGTGACAATTACGGTCGACGGAGACTTAATAAAAGTCACCGGACCTAAAGGCGAGTTAAGTGAACCTAAACTTTCAGACGTAACTGTTGTAGTTGAAGGTAGTACATTAACCGTCACACGTAATAATGATGAAAAGATCGCACGTGCGCAACATGGTTTAATGCGCGCACTTATTCAGAATATGGTAACGGGTGTAACTACAGGTTTCGAGAAGAAGCTTGAGGTTAATGGTGTTGGATTTAAGGTTGCCATGCAAGGTAACAAACTTGTTATGAGCCTCGGATTCTCACACCCAGTTGAGTTTGAAGCACCTACTGGCATTACCGTTGCTGTAGATAAAATGAATATTGCAGTTTCTGGCATCAACAAACAACAGGTTGGACAAGTTGCTGCAGATATCAGAAGCTTCAAGAAGCCAGAGCCATACAAGGGCAAGGGTATTAAATACGAAGGCGAACACATTATACGTAAGGCCGGAAAGACAGGAGCTAAATAATGAACCGTCTTGATCACAAACAGAATAATCTCAAAATTCGAAAAAACAGAGTTCGAAGTACTGTTTCTGGTACCGAAGAACGTCCACGACTCAGTGTACACATCAGTAATCGCAATGTTAGTGCCCAAATCATCAATGATGTAACAGGTAACACACTCGTTTCAGCCTCTACTACACACACCAAAGCCAGTACTGGTACGCTCTCAGACAAATGTGCACTGGTTGGAGCTGAGATTGCTAAAAAGGCAACGAAAGCTAAGATTACAAAAGTTGTACTAGACAGAAACGGTCGACTATACGAAAAGCGACTCAGTACTTTTGCTGACGCTGCTCGAGAAAACGGATTGGAGTTTTAATATGGCTTACGATAAACCAGTTGAAGAAGAAAAAGTATTTGAAGAGGTGGTTATTAATATCGACCGTGTCGCACGCGTAGTTAAAGGTGGACGACGGTTCCGCTTTAAAGCTCTTGTGGTAGTCGGTGATGGCAAAAAACGGGTTGGTGTTGGCGTAAGCAAGGGTTCTGATGTACAGGCAGCAGTCGCTAAAGCTACTGCGGTTGCAAAAAAGAACATTATGACTATACCAATCTATAAGGGCACCATCCCTCACGAAGTATATGACAAACTCGGTGGCGCAAAAGTACTTCTTAAGCCTGCCTCACCAGGTACCGGTATTATTGCCGGTGGTACGGTGCGTGCAATCCTGAACGTAACTGGAGTACACAATGTACTATCTAAGTCACTCGGTTCAAGTAATAAAGTAAACACTGCCTATGCAACTATTAATGCACTTAAGCAGCTAAAGGCACAATCTGAGTGGGTGACTACTGATGAAAAGCCAAAAAAAGCATCTGCAAAGAAGGCTACAGTCGCTACACCGGTAAAGGATGAAGAATAATGAAGTTTCATGAATTAGATCTTACAAAGAAAAAAGCCAAGACTCGCGTCGGACGTGGTATATCTGCTGGTAAAGGTAAAACTGCTGGCCGTGGTACCAAGGGCCAGAAGGCTCGTACTGGCAAAAAGCTCCGTGCAGGATTTGAAGGTGGTCAGAACCCACTCATGCAGCGCATTCCAAAGCTAAAGGGCTTTAAGAGCAAACGAGCAAAAGCACAGGTTGTCTATACAGAGAACTTACAACTTGTTGAAGGTAAAGTGATAGACAACTTCACGCTAACTGAGTTTGGTCTCATCTCTCAACCGTATCATGCAGTAAAAATTATCACACGTGGCCCTGTCGACAAGGCCTATACAGTTAATGTGCAGTCTATGAGTGCGAGCGCTCAGGAGCTTGTTGAAAAAGCAGGTGGCACATATACACAAGTGGACGTACCACAGCGTACAGCGCTTGAAGTTGCCGAATAGTCACAATAAAGTAGCTATTTAGTGATTCACCGACCTACGGTATACTAGGTACATTGCAGTTAAATAAGAGAGGGAACAAATCAGACATGGGCTGGAACACAATAAAACGTTCACTTAAAAGTAGTGATATGCAAAAAAGGATGGCTATAGTCGTTCTTCTGATTGTTGTCTACCGTTTACTGTCACATATTCCGATTCCTCTTGCAGAACCAACACAGCTAAAACAGCTTATTGATAACGTTTTTAACTCGCAGCAGTTACTAGGCTTCTTTGATTTACTTTCTGGAGGAGCACTTTCTAGCCTCTCTATTATGTTGATGGGTCTCGGGCCGTACATTAACGCATCTATCATAATGCAGCTTCTTACAAAGGCTATTCCTCAGCTTGAAGAGCTTCAACAAGATGGAGAGGGTGGCCGTAGAAAAATTAATCAGTGGACACGTATGATTGCACTACCTCTGGCGATACTCCAATCTATTGGTCTATTATTACTTATCCGTCAGACCGCCGGTGCACAGCTAGGTATAGACATAACTGCAAATACCTCACCGTTCCAGTGGGTACTAATGATTGCAACTCTCACAGGCGGATCAATGCTGCTTATGTGGATTGGTGAACTTATGACCGAACAGGGTATTGGTAACGGTATTAGTCTCTTAATTTTTGCAGGTATAGTCTCTCAGCTACCTGGCACTGCCTCTACTTTGATTAGAACAGTAGAAGGTAACAATCAGCAGCTTTCAGTTTTTAATCAGTTTACGCTACCAATTAGCGGCAAGGGGCTACTCATTACTACAAGTATAATTGCTGCTACTACATTAGTAACTTTCCTAGTAGTGAAGTTGAATGAGGCTCAGCGGGTGATTAAGGTGAGCTACGCCAAACGCGTACAAGGAAACCGTGCCTATGGTGGCGTGGCTACGATTCTACCAATCAAGCTTATAGTCGCAGGTGTTATTCCAATCATCTTTGCGGTAGCCTTCCTTAGTGTTCCACAGTTCATAGGGCAGTTAATTCAGAGTAATACCACTCCGTGGATAGCTGATCTCGGAACAAACTTAACCGTATGGTTCGCTCAACCCGGACAACAGCAATCTACAAGTTCTAATCCGGTAAACACCTACGTATACCCTGCTGTATACTTTTTGCTGATCGTCGCATTCACATTCTTCTACACCAGCGTGGTGTTTAATGCTAAAGAAATAGCGGAGAACTTACAAAAACAAGGTGGATTTATAGAAAAAATTCGCCCCGGTGAGCAGACTGAGTTATATTTAAAGAAAATTGTCAGTAGACTTAACTTATTTGGTGCATTCAGCCTTGGCCTCCTCGCGCTACTACCACTGTTCGTAGAACGCATACTTGGAACATCGTCCTTAACTATTGGTGGTACAGGACTCCTAATTGTAGTATCGGTTGCGCTAGAAACTCTCAGGCAGCTCGAATCTCGTGCCCTGATGGTAACGTACGACCAAGACTACTAGACATTGATAATTTGTAGTTACAGTGTTATAATATTGTAATGAAATTGAATAAGTACACTCGTGGTGCACTGCTGGCAACTGGACTTACTCTGAGTGCGTTCGGTACAAAGGTGTCTCTTGAGGCCATGCTGGACAGCCAGGCAATGGAAGCGGTTGACGATACTATCGCGTATGGGCTTGAGATTGATCAGCAAGAGAATCCGGGCATTACAAATTATGAAATACAGTACTTCAGAGATAGCCAGGAGTACCATAGACACCAAAAGCAAGCTGCGATCGTGGGGTTTATGGGTTGTATCATACTCGGCAGTTCAATATTTATTCAAAGTTCAACAGCCAAGGTTAGGCGTCGACTGATAGAAATAGATGACACACTTGTTGCCGAGATTACTGCAATTAATAGCAGTAACACCAATCTACAAACACATCTACATGGAGCCTACACTGAATTTGCACAACAAGTACTTGACGGTAGTATGAGTGCAGAAGACGCTGAATTTAAACTTTTAGAGCTTGCAGCCAAAGACTTTACGTTCGATTTGGATGAAAATAGCTAAAACCCTTTACAACAGATCACTTCATCTGTATAATCAATCTTTGTAACTTATGGCTGTTAACAAGGAAGTAATCCAACTCGAAGGAAAAGTAATTGAAGCGCTTCCCAGTGCTCAGTTTCGCGTAGAACTCGAGAACGGCCATCAGATCATCGCCCACGTGGCTGGTAAAATGCGTAAGCACTATATCAAACTCGTTGCTGGCGATAGCGTTACGGTTGAGTTAACCCCTTACGATCTTACTAAGGGCAGAATCACCTACCGCAAATCATAAATCATTTTTAATCTATACGTAAGGAGTTTTACGTGAAGGTACGTGCAAGCGTCAAAAAGATTAGTCCTGATGATCAACTAGTTCGTCGTAAAGGCAGACTATACGTCATCAACAAGAAGAAACCTAAGCATAAGCAGAGGCAAGGTTAGTATGGCTCGAATATCAGGCGTTACTATCCCTACTGAAAAGCAAGTGCAGATTAGCCTTACCTATGTGTATGGCATCGGCCCTGCTCACGCAAAAACAATACTAGAGGCAACAAAAGTTGCACCTACAACACGAGTGAAGGATCTTACAGAATCTGAACTTGATGCTATCCGAGCAGAAATTGACAAAAACTTTACTGTTGAAGGTGATCTTCAGCGTATTGTCGGTGGCAATATCAAACGTTTGAAGGACATTCAAACATATCGTGGCATTAGACATAAGAATAACCTCCCTGTCAGAGGACAACGCACTCGTACCAACGGTCGAACGAAGCGCGGTAAACGTGTAGCTGTTGGTGGCACACAAAAGAAGGCTGCGTCAAAGACGTAGGTTGCATAAGGAATATATGGCAGAATCAACTACAACCCCAACTACAGTAAGTACACCGAGTACTTCAAAAAAGAAGAAGGCAAAACGAATCGTTCCTTCTGGACAGCTTCATATTAAAGCTACGTTCAATAACACAATTATTACCATTACCGATAAGCAGGGCGGCGTTATAGCTACTGCAAGTGCTGGCGGCTGCGGATTCCGTGGTAGCAAAAAAGGTACTGCATACGCTGCGCAAGTTGCCGGTGAAAAAGCACTTACTACCGCAAAGCAAAATAACAGCCTCAATACTGTTTCGGTATTTGTAAAAGGTGTTGGCCAAGGGCGAGATGCAGCAATTCGAGCTGCAGCTACACTTGGTATAGAAATTGAAGCTATTGCAGATAAAACAGGTATCGCACATGGTGGCGTACGACCACGAAAGGTACGAAGGACTTAGTTTATGGCACGAGATAGATCCCCAATTGTAAAACAGAGTCGACGTGAAGGCTACGCTCTTCACCCGAAGGCACATAAAATCATGCTACGACGTACCACTATTCCAGGTGAACACGGTCAGGGCAGACGAAGTAAGCCAAGTGGTTACTCACTACAACTACGAGAGAAGCAGAAGGTTCGAAGACTCTATGGTCTTTTAGAAAAACAGTTTAGCAACCTAATGAAGGAATCTAACCGTAGCTCAGGTCAATCTGGCCAGATACTTCTACAGCTCCTAGAGCGACGCCTCGATAATGCTGTCTACCGAGCAGGCTTCGCGACCTCACGTCGTGGTGCACGTCAGCTTGTTGGTCACGGTCACTTTATGTTAAATGGCCGACGAGTAGACATTCCTTCAATTCGTATGAACGAAGGTGATGAGCTTGTAGTACGACCAAAAAGTGCTTCAAACGAATACTTTAAGCAACTTGCCGACATTAGCACAGCCTCTAGTCAACCAAAACTAGGCTGGCTAACAAGTGACGTGAAGAAAATGACAATAAAAATCACTGGCGTTCCTTCTCGCGAAGAAGCAGAACCAGATATTAATGAACAATTAATCGTAGAGTTTTACTCACGCTAAGCTATAAGGAGCAATAATGTCAAATATGATTCACAACCCAGCACTCGCATCAGTAGATGATCACGGTACAAACAGTGCCACATTCGCTATTGAGCCACTTCACACCGGATACGGTATGACACTCGGTAATAGCTTACGTCGAGTATTACTTTCTAGTATCGCCGGTGCAGCAGTATCTGCATTCAAAATTGAAGGTATTACGCACGAATTTACTACAGTTGACGGTGTCAAAGAAGATGTCGTTGATATCATGCTTAACCTCAAGCTTGTACGATTTAAGGTATATAGTGATGAACCACAAACTGTTCGTATTGAGAAGAAGACAAAAGGCGCAATTACTGCAGCTGACATTAAAACGACCGATCAGGTAGAAGTTGTTAACCCTGACCAAGTTATCGCAACACTCGACAGCGCAAAACCATTTGTAATGGACATTGTCGTAGAAGCTGGCCGTGGATACCGAACTGTTGAAGCAACTGAAAACCGTATTAGTGGCATGATTGCTGTAGACGCAATCTTCAGCCCTGTTACTCGAGTACGATACAAGGTAGAAAGCACGCGTGTCGGCCAAAAAACTGACCTCGACAAACTACTACTTACAATCGATACTGACGGTTCAATTAGCCCAAGTGACGCATTTGAAGAAGCAGCAGCGATTTTGGTTAATCAATACACTGCACTTGCAGGTAGTACCACTGTTGCAGCGGCACAGCCACTGACACATGCAAGTACCACCGATGACGCAGCTGAACTGATGACTCCAGTCGAAGATCTTAATCTAACAGCCCGTACTGCAAATGCACTACTTAACAATGGAATCAAAACCATTGGCGACCTTGTATCCCTTAACGAAGTTGATCTCCGCGAGCTTAAGGGCTTCGGTAGCAAAGCTCTCGACGAAGTTAAAGACAAGATGGCAGAATTGGAGTTCTAAATGCATCGTCACGGATATACAGGTCGTAAATTTGGACGAGAACGTGATCAGCGCGTAGCCTTGCTGCGTAGCC
>JAGOUG010000062.1 GCA_018061375.1 Candidatus Saccharimonadota bacterium | reverse complement strand
GAATTCGGTTGACGCGCGTGAGATCGGCCAGAACACCGAGAGCTATTGCTAGGAAGCTGCCGATTATTAAAACGGTTCCAAGAAGTAGTGACTGAAGATGGTTACCCGGCGCGTCGGTAATTGAAAGAAATAAGTATCGAACGAATGGAATCAGGCCACCAATACCAAGTATTACGGCGAGCGTTGCAAATAGGGCGTATGGCTTGTACATAAGGTAACTTCTAATAATTGCACCCATAGACATAAACATATGCTGCCAGATGTTTTTAAATAGGCGAGATTCACGGGTTTTTTTATTAGTTTGAATAGGAATGCTGGTAATGGCTAAGTTTTTGTTACCGGCCTGAATAATTGTTTCCATACAGTAACTGAATTTAGTTACGACAGTAAGCTGGTACAGTGACTCTCGGCTGTAGGCGCGGAAGCCACTGGCAGCATCAGGGAGTTTGGTACCAGCCGCTTTGTTCACCACATGACTACCGAGCTTTTGCATTACTTTTTTAAAGATTGAGAAGTGAGCAATTTGTGCGGTTTGGCGATCACCGATTACAATATCTGCGTTACCATCAATGATAGGTTGAATAAGTTCAGGGATTGCTGCTTGTGGGTACTGGTTATCACCGTCGGTATTTACTACTATATCTGCACCGTTTCTGAGCGCGTAGTTAACACCGTCTTGAAACGAACGGGCCAGACCCTGATTGGTTTTATGAATCACAAAGTGTTTCACGCCGTGTTCTTCGGCCACCTTAATTGTGTCATCAGTTGAGCCATCATCAATAACAAGTACTTCAATATCAACGCCAGATATCTTCTTTGGAATTGAAGAAAGCACTAAGCTAAGAGTGTCTTCTTCATTTAAGCAGGGGATCTGTACAAAAACTTTCATAATACTGTCACCAGTATACCATTGGAAGCTGGGGCTTCTCGGGTAATGGGCACTCGGTACTTAGCTTTCAGGTTCAGCTAGCTTTAGTGTGTCAATTACGGATCGTATCAGGTTCGTTCGTGCTTCGCCTTGGTCAATACGATTTTCTAGGGCAGCGCTCAGCTTTGCGGTAAAACTGGCATCACTTCTGCGATCCTCCAGGACACGGGCTAGTCCTTCGATCATGAGGCCCGTTAAGTTATCACCCTCGACAAGTGCTACCAGTTCGGCCTCATTCCTCATGTCTACGGGTACTCTAACTGCTGTCATTTCTTTTTTGACACGTCCGTTGCCTCTGTACTTTTCAAATTCGGGTCTCATAGTACTTAAAAGTAACATATTTATTGATATTTGTAAATACCACCAGTATTCTTAAAACAGGGTTCATGCAAGATGCGACGTGAAGTATACTAGGGGGTAGTATATGAAGTCGGTATTAAAAAACGTAGTTGCTGCGGTTAATGGTGCGCTGGCGAGTGGTTGGTTTTTTGTTGGCACACTGGTGATTTTCTGTTTACAGGCACTTTGGATTGCACTGAGTTCTAATCTGTTGCCATACGACGAGTACTACCATGTCGGTATTATTGAATTCTACTCTCGGCAGTGGTCACCATTTATTAGTTCTCAGCCCCCCGAGATGAGTCTGTATGGTGATGTCACGCGGCTTTCATCTTACTTGTACCAGTATTTAATGAGTTTTCCATATCGGCTATTAGACGTATTTACTGATAATCAAACCCACATAATTATTGGGCTCAGGTTTATAAACATCGCATTAATAGTTGGCGGGATTGTGTTGTTTAGGCGACTGTTTTTACAGGCAAAGGTTCCACAAAAGATTATTAACGTGGTTACGTTAGTGTTTGTACTCACACCAATTATGCCAATTTTGGCTGCCCAAAATAACTACGACAACATGATGTTCTTGCTTACGCCGGTTTTTCTTGGCTACGCCTACGCGGCACTTACAGTGAAGCCTTCTGCTCGTACACTGCTGCTCCTACTAACAACCGGTATGCTTGCAACACTTACGAAGCATAATTTTATTGTTATTTTTGGCTCAGTTACTGCCTTCGTATTAATCCGTCTTAGTGTGCAGTACAGAAAGAAGCTGGTCACATTACTAGCTGATGATTACAAAAAAACGCGTCGTGCAACTGCGGTTGTAGGAGTTATCTTTTTACTCGTGTTTGGATTATTTTTTGAACGGTTTGGTGTGAATGCGATTCGTTACAAAGAGGTTAAAGTAGACTGTGCCAGCGTACAGCCGGCCGAGGTGTGTAACCAGTATAGCCCGTGGCGCCGGAACCAGCGGGCTCTCAAGAATATTCCCGAGGTACCTGAGTTTAGTGGGCCAGTTTCATTCAGCACACACTGGGTCAGCAGGTTAATGCGCGGGTACTTTGCGATTTTTGCAAACATTGTTCCACAGAATTTAAATAAGCCCGATCCGTATGGGCACTATGTGTTTCGGACAGTTTTGCCACTACCAATTACTATCGGATACATCTTCCTAGTTGCGGGAGGCCTCGCGTTGATACTCAGAGCTAAGCAGTTATGGAAGGCGAGTGAGCTAAATCAACTTACTATAGTTGCCAGCGTGGCACTGGCAGGATCACTCTGGGTGTTTAACTATGCATTTTACCTAAAGTACGGTCAGGCATACGCAATACAGTCTCGCTATATTATTCCAATGTTGTTGCCAATTTTTGTGCTGCTTGCTACTGCGCTCGTACAAGTTACCCGTTCCTCAAACCTTAGGTGGATACGGTATGTGTTAGCTTCACTAATACTGTTGTACTGTTTTTCTGGAGGAATTGTTGGTTGGGTTATTAGATCTCAACCTGATTGGTACTGGCCCAGTCAGACGGTAGTGCAGGTCAATCAAACGGCACGTGATTTCTTGAAGAGCGTTATTCCACACTGAGTGAGGGAATCCATTGCCTAATTATTCTTCACTTCTCACTTTTTCAAAAAAGTAAGCTAAAAACTTCCATCATAGCATCAACCACTCGACGTGTCTTAAGACCACTCTAAAGTGCGACAGTACAATGACAAGCATTTTTGTATATAGTCTTTTAGTTGTGGATACAAAAAAAGTACTGCCTTGGTTCACTTTTCCGTAATCTACGATACTTCGGGTGCTTACTGAATGATTATTTCTGGAAGTTGATTGTTGATGATAGATCCGCCTAGGCGGATGACGGCTTCAGAGACTAACTTCCACCTTCCAACCTCCAGTGGTATACTGTTTATGAATACATCGTAGATGATATGAAATACACACAAAAACAAATAGTTCCGATAGTAGCCATGGTTGTGCTGGTTTGTTTGATGGTTGTACTGAGAACGCCAGTTACAGAGCGAGCTGGCAAGACTGGGGCGACGGTGCCTCAGATTGGTTCGGTTGGTAATGAAGGCAGTCAGGTTTCTAGTGATTCAAAACCGAAGAGTCAAAACACTAATGGAAGTAACAAGGTCGCTAACGATGATGCAACCCCTGAAAGTACGCGGATACCAGGTGCTGCTCAGAAGCGGTATTACACACTAGCTGCACCGAATGACCCACGGTATGGCGCAGCCTGGTATCTACAGACAGTTAATGCACCTTCAGCCTGGGACACTACTACCGGAAGTAGTGCGGTTACCGTTGCAGTTATAGACACGGGTTTTGCCTTGGCACATCAAGAACTGACAGACAGGTGGAGTTTGAATTTAGGTGATTTGGTTGATGGTTTAGATAACGACGGTAATGGGTATACTGATGATTACCTCGGCTGGGACTTTGTAACTGATGATAGTAGCCCGCAAGCTGGTGAGCTAGATCCAAATGGTAGCGGCACTTCGCACGGCACAGAGGTTTCCGGCTTAGTGGGGGCAACGGGGAATAATAGTATCGGCACAAGTGCGATTAGTTGGAATACTTCAATAATGCCGCTGCAAGTTATAGATGACAGCGGCAGTGGCTATAGTGATGATGTTGCAGAAGCAATTTACTATGCTGTAGATAGGGGTGTCGATGTTATTAATATGAGCCTTGGTACATCTGGAGATGACCCAATTGTCAGAGCCGCGGTAGATTACGCATTTGATAGTAATGTGGTCGTTGTGGCCGCTGCGGGTAACTGTGGCAATGCAGGTTCAACTGGCGCGTGCACGGGCCAGCCAACAGGATATATCACCTTCCCAGCAAGTTATAACCGGGTGATTGCGGTTGGTGCAACAACAAGTACTAGTGCGAGAGCAAACTTTAGTAGTTATGGTGAGAGGCTTGATGTTATGGCACCGGGTTCAGGCTCGATAGTTTCACCAACCTGGGTGAATGGTAATGGTACGAGTAGCTACGCAGAAAACATCTATGGTACTTCGTACGCCTCACCAATAGTTGCAAGCTCAGTTGCACTTATAAAGTCTATTCGACCAAGTTCTTCGGTAGATGACGTTCGTGCACTTGTTATGGCCGGTGCTGCAAAAATCAGCAGCATGAGTGGCTCATTCTATACGCAGGGCTACGGTCACGGCATGCTCGATGTTGGTAAGATGGTAACAATTGCGAGCGATTTAAATACGAGTGGTGAACAGGTTCCAGAATTATTTCAGGCGGGTGGGGTGCAATCAGAACATAGCTATGGGACAGCTGACACTATTGGGAGTGGGTGTACTGACAGTGCATTGACGTGGTG
>JAGOUG010000061.1 GCA_018061375.1 Candidatus Saccharimonadota bacterium | reverse complement strand
ATACTATAGGGCTCCCCTTCTCCACTCGGTTGAAAGGCACCGCTGGTTTCCCAGAGTGTATAGATATCGGCTTCGTATTGATTCGGCTCATAGATTTTTGGTAGATTCATGACTCTATTATTCCACAAGTCAGTCTTATATGCGAACAGAGTAAATATACTTCGTTCTTATAAGTGCAACATATATTTGCATTCATGTGAAAGTTTGGCTACAAAAATACAATACTGTTGACAAATACAGTATATTATGATAAGTTTCTCCATGAGAAGAATTGCATCACACAACACACAAACGAATACATCAACAGAAGCAAAAAGATCATCACGTGTTATGCGCACGCTTACACTCGGCGTACCCATTGCCGGACTATTAATGTCAGGCTGCGTATCACCTGGCGGTCAAGAGAGTTCGCAGGCAGAATCTACTGTACGACCTGAACCGGTCACAGCAGAGCCGTTTACATCTAGCGCCGATGTTTTGTCACGGAGACTAGCTGACGACGAAGGACTTGTTGTATATGGTGCTGCACCCGATACACTAGACCAACCATTATCTAAGGAACGAATTGCCGCTCAAGAATCGGCCGTAGTTGATAGTTTAATTCTATCGTCTAATAAAGAGACGGCTCAACGCGAGGCTGCCGAGTCGTATGTACAAAGTCCAGAAAGAGCTCTGTTATTACAGGGTGCGCTCGATCAGGCCGGGAGAAAAATTCTTGACCTCTCCGAAAGTGGAGAAGCAGGGTATTTCGATTTCTATAATGGAGAACGTGATACTTGGCGTTCAGAAACCGATGATATCGAAGGTTGGGGATGGCTTCAGCATAATCCACAATATGGTGATTCAGAAAGGCAGTACGCAGTATTTGTTTACATGAACGCTGATGGCACGATTAATAAAGATTTGGGCGTCCACGGTATTAAAGTGTCGGGTGTTGATGGCTCGTTCGCGACTATTGATGCACCTGACAGGACTGCGCTCGACGGTATAGCGACCGGAGACTACGAAAGGGTGTTCGAGACGACGTACACTAGGGGTGAGAGAACACCAGATGGGAAAGAGTTTTCAGCAGCAGGAGTGATGCCTGGAAGTGTTCCTGTAGAAGCGTTAACTCTAACAGATAACGCTGCGGTCGCTCTAGTAGATACTGTCGAATAAAAGCATTTTACTGTAAAGGTCTCAATTTAGTCACACTGAAGGTTGAAATTGCTTCGGGTAAGGAAGTGTTTTAGCTACTGAGTGCTGGTAATGTAGTTATCTCTGATTGATGCCGGAGTTCGGAATTTGCGTCCTATCTGATCTATGCTTGATTGAGTTTAACAGCTACATTAAATAGGTTGTCACGGCCAAAAGGCTTGGTTGCAACTAATCGATATTCAAGTATTGCCGCTAATGGGGTGGTGCAGTGGATGTAGGCGCCGGATTAGGCGGAATTGTCGGTGCAGTGAGCTCGAGTGGCTGTATTTACGCTGTTGTAGACTCAGAGATAGGTCGGTGAGTAAGCTATAATCGGATTCCTTTATGTTGGCTACAACGTACGTACAATTTAGGACGCCTACCTTCTAGATTACAAAGATGGTAAGTTAATACGTGTGCATATTGACGTATATCAATATGTATGTTAATATATCTTTAGGAATCTTTAATAAAAAATAAAATGATTAATTCAGAATTTCCACTTCCACCATCAAAAGACGAGTCTACATCCGGTAATGAGCCTGTTGCGACACACTATTCTCAAGTCGCAGGTGAGTTTGATGCTGTTTTTGAAGCATTGCCATTTTATGATAGCGACATTTACGATCAGACTCCTTTAGACCCTGAGGTAGAAGCAGATTGTCTCTCTCGCGTGACGGACGGCGTGTTGAGTCCGGCAGAAGCAACCGTGAGGACAGTTTGCGGCGGCGATTTTGATGAAGCGTGCCTCGGCAGGGCGCTTTCTGATATAGCCGACAGGAAGGTGCGTCTTAAAGGTGAAACTGACAGCGAAAGAATAGCCCGTGTGTCACAGGATCTTTTACTGGAAGGCTACAACTACTTCTCTGCCCATGTTCAATATGATGAACAGGGTTTGCCAGTAGAGTTTCCGGATGATTCACACGAGTACTATGAACCTGAAATAGGGACATATTTAGGCTAGGTAGCGCCTTATTGGTAGCGGTGTACTTTTTATAGGGCCAAGACAGTTTTACTTCGACGGACCTCGGATCAGATGTTCAGTCATTCTGACAGTGCAGCGCGCGACCACACTGTAGTTGAACCAGCTCGGGGTGCTGCAGGGGGCACCGCAGCGTTTGGCTGCGGCTTGCAGTGGCAAAGAGTCGCGAATGCGTAGCCGCAGAGCCAAAGCTCTCGTTATAGCAAGATGTAGGTTACATAGTGTAAGCCGCGGGAGGCTTCTTTCTGTTAGTTGTAATGTACTTACAGTTTAGGACGCCTACCTTTTATATTGCAAAGGTGGCGAGTTAATACGGATGTATTGACAATTAGTTTCATAAGTGATAAGATATATATTATGAAAGAACATGAATCTGGACATCAGTCTAATGAGAGCATAAGCAGACTAGGTTCCAGACGGAGTGGAGCGGCGAGTGTATTCCTTTTAGCATGCTCCATTCTTCCTGCGTTCGGCTGCTCTAACTTATTGGACAACCCCGATGCTGTTGAAAAACCTGAGACCTCAGTGAGTCATACGTCTTCAAGTACTAACGAAGCAGAGTATGCGGAAAAAGCAGACGATCAGGCCGAAGCAGACTTTGCAGAAAGACTTGCGGCAACGCGAGCAGTATTCGGCGAACAAATTATGGATCTCTATAATGACGAAGTAGGTGAAAATAGCTTCACATATGTGGACGATGGGTCGATAACAATCAATGTTCTGACAGACCATCCCAGTGAAGACGGAACTGTAACTCACCGAGGTGCATTAGCGAGAATGCCTCTCGATATTAACGGTATGCCCATGCCGGGGGCTACCGGTACCGTCCAATTTTATATTAAAAAAACACCGCCAGGGGGTCAGAGAGTAATGATCTCTCAGATTGTCCTTGACCCTATGGGTATACAATCCCGTGGAACCGATTTACCTGATCAGTTAGGAGTACGGGATGTTACTTCTGAAAATCAGGGCTTAGACACACTCGAAGCATATGTAGTCGTTGCTCGCAAAATGGCAGCTGAATTGCAATAGTCAGAAAAGAATAAACTACAGCGGCCAAGATGGTTTCACTTCGACAGTGTGGGGGTCTGAAGGTTTAGTTGTTAGAGAAGCGTAGTGGGCAACCACGCCAATCATTGCGGCGTTATCGGTGCATAAAATATGAGGAGCGTATTCGATTGGAATAGGGATCGCTTCTGAAAGCGCTTGTCTGAGTGGCTGAGATGCTGCGACACCGCCGCCAATAATAACGGTTTTCGGATGAAATTCATGGTAGGCGGCTGAGGTCTTAGATACTAAATATTCAACAGCTTTTGCCTGAAAGCTGGCAGCAAAATCAGCAATCTGTACCGGGTTTAGCTTCTCGGCGAGCTCAAAGCTAGGGAAGTCGTGCGCTACGCCGACTTCTTTTTGAACAGCACGCAGCACTGCTGTTTTTAAGCCAGAAAAACTAAAATTATAACTGGTGTCACTAGATTTTGGTAGATAGATTTTGGTAGATGGAGCAGGGGAGTCGTTTGTTTCGGCACGTAGATCGGCAAGCCCCGGATCTATAGTGTGAACAGATGGCATCGGCAACCTATATTTTTTTGGGTCGCCGTGTTTGGCGGCTTTTGCAACGCTCGGACCACCGGGGTAGGGGAGCCCTAATACTTTTGCGACTTTATCGAATGCCTCGCCGACGGCATCGTCTTGGGTTCGACCAATAACGCGCCAATCGGTGTGGCTGCGACCGTACATTAACTGACTATGGCCTCCGCTGACAATTAATGCCAAGACGGGGAATACCGGTTCTTTCTGTGGCAAAGTCAACGCTTTCTTTTCTTCGCCTAGGGCGCCTGGTGTACTCTTAGTTATCCAATTGGCGTAAATATGCCCTAAGATGTGATGGACGGGGTAGAGCGGCTTACCGAGGCTCCAGGCGAGTGTTCGAGCAGTGACGACACCTATTAAAAGCGACCCAAGCAGACCCGGGCCCTGGGTTACGGCGATTGCATCGATATCATCCCAGGTCATGTTGGCTTGCTGTAGACTTTGCTCAACAACGGGTATCATTACTTCAATATGACTTCGAGCAGCAACCTCGGGTACAACACCTCCGTAGACAGCGTGAATATCAATCTGTGAGTTAACGACGAGCGAATGGAGTATAGCTCCATTCGCTACTATTGCAACAGAGGTTTCATCACAGCTTGTTTCGATTGCGAGTATATTCATTACAGAGTAGTATACAAGATTCGTTTGTACTTCGCACGTTTAAGTCTTTACTTAAACATTGAACGCTGATACGATTGTCAACATGAACAAACCTATTTTATACAGTGCTGATTGGTGTGCGTACTGCCAGACTGCTAAAAAGTGGTTGGCGAAGAACGGTGTTGCGTACGAATTACGGGACGTTGACGATGCTGCTGTTCGAGAAGAAATGAACAAAAAGGCTGACGGGAACCAGACAATTCCGACGCTTGTTATCGGCGATACGTATTATGTGAACCCAAGCATAAAAGTGCTCAAAGAACTGTTTGTAAA
>JAGOUG010000060.1 GCA_018061375.1 Candidatus Saccharimonadota bacterium | reverse complement strand
ATGTGTAGAATACGGGAATATCTTCCTCAGGTGTTTCATAGCCTTCTTCACTGCCCAGCCGTTGTAATACGGTCCGAAGTAGTCGGCACCGTCGTCCATGGGCCCACGAGTAAAGCTAACGGCAGGGTATGTGTCTTTCATCGGTATACGAATATAAAGTTGACTCTTGTCGTCTCTGAGCAGTATATTGTAGCGCGGTTTATACCGTTTAATCATCTCGCTTTCTAAAAACAGGGCGTCAAGTTCGGTCTCTACCGTAATCCAGTCAGTATCGTAAATTTCTGAAACTAACGCTTCAGTCTTAGGATCAAATGGACGAGAAGTCTGAAAGTACTGCCTCACCCGATTTTTTAGAACCGCGGCTTTACCAACATAAATAACCTCGCCTGTTTTAGATTTATGAAAATACACCCCGGGATCACGTGGTAACGTTTTTAACTTTGCTTGTAGCTGTGTATTCACCTTCTAATCTTATCAGATGATACCGTACTCGTTACTGTTCAGTACCAGCAACAAGTGAGATATCATGAATAAGATCTGCCCTAAATATCGGTTCAATAACTTTCCAGCGAGCTTCAGAAATTTCGGTTGCAACAGCGTATGTATCTGATAGAGAAGACTTAAAGTCTATAAAGATACTTCTACCAGCTACCATTTCGCTAATTTTAAGATCTGGCTTTGCGCTATCACGCCAAAAATAATCGACTGCGTGGTCTAGTGCGGTGATCCAAACCTTCCAAAGCTCACTTGGATATTCCGGATCAAGTATGTTTGTTTCCAACATAGTACGTACAAATTCGTCGAGTTGAATTGAAACTCCGCTATATAGTGCGTCACGCTTCATACATCTAAAATCTTGGTCTCTGTTATATTGATCTCTTTCCGCACTACCAAATTCAAGAAGCCTTCCTTCTTCAGACGCTATATCAATTTCTAATTGAATATCCTCTGCCTGGTTCTTGGCTTCAACAGTGTTACTTAACACGTAACCAGACATTACAGTATCTACGGTGTTTTGCATTCGCAATACCTCGGGAATAAGATCTTTAGTCGCTGCTTCAATATATCGCTGTTTAGTATGGTACTCGAAGTCACCAAAGCCTCTGCCTGATTGAAAATGTATATCTGAATCGCGCATATGCGCAGGTGTAAGCTCTAATAGGGCTATGGCTTCTTCGGGCTCAATATCATACAGGTCCATAAGCCTCGTTGCGTAGCCGCCCCAAGTGTCTGCGATTACCCCACTGCCGTCGAGTGCAGCTTCGAGTCTAGGACCTCCTTCAAGTGGATTCTTGCGGGCAATACTTCCGCTCACATAACTTGCAAGATGGTGTCTCATGATGGAGAATACTCTACCAACATTTGCTGATTATAGCAATACGAAATGTTATTACTGGACAAGTTCTGCTGATACCACGAGGCGGTTGTTGTATGTTGAAGACTGCCACTTGCCTGCACAGGTGATTATTTCTAGGCGAGAGGTATCACCCTTTTTGAATATTTCGGCCATTGGGACTTTATCTTTTTCGTACTCTGACTTTTTGGTTACTTTGTATGTAAAGCTCTGGCCTTTACCATTCTTAACAGTAATTAAATCGCCATCTTTCAGATCTTGCAACTTATCAAATACACCACCGTAGCCGCCTGTGTAGTGGCCGACCATAACCGCGGGACCTGGTTTGCCCGGCGTTGAGCCTTTGTTGTACCATCCAACTGTTCCGTACGATTTTGGTACCGCAATAAGACCTTCTGGTGTAGTACCTAGGCCGTCGACTCGTGCGTTCACGCCAATACTACTAACTATTAGTCTGACTGGATCATTCGGGTCAGCGTGAACTACAGAATCATCTTTTGAAGCAACCGGTACACCGACAGGTGCGGAATTAAGTGGTGCTTCAACCTCTATAACTGGGGCCCCAATCGGTTGAGCAACTACAGGCTGAGCATCGTATCGGCCAGTAAAGGCAAATATACCGACTGAGAGCATTCCGCACAGAACTGCACTCGCGACAATTGTGCGAATATGAGCGGCCGAGGCGCTCGATTTATTCTTTGTGATATGTTCGGTTAAAGGTTTTTGGTTATAGAGTGCGCTGAGGTTAGCAGATATACGATTCTGAGCATCGATATCGATAAGATGCTGCGTGTTATTAGTTAGTTGTGGTTGGTGAATAGTTTCTACAGCGTTTGGTGCCTGGGCTACTCGTTGATTATGGTGATGAACAAGCGTATCAAGGTATGTTTTATGACGCGGAGCCTGTACAGGCTTTTGTTGTGCGGTGACAGGCGTATATGTAAATGACTGTTCTTGTTGTTGAAGAGAGTTCTGCGTGATTGTTGGTATGGCAATTACCGCAGGTTGCTGCTGGGGGACAGTCTGTTGTTGCACTGCGGGTTGCACTGCACTTTGAAGAACTTGTTGAATTGGCTCGACAGTTAGCGCCTGGTCGGGCAAGCCAGCTCTACGCCGCGCATAGGTATCAAGGTAGGCACGACGATGTAGACCAACATCTCTTGATGCGGTCGCTGCTCGTGATAGTGTGGTGGTGTTTGTGGTGTCCATTTTGTTTTTATTGTTTTGTTTTATTACGATTCAGGTTCTAGAGATTTATCATCTAGGCGAATACCTTCGTTTTATGACTACCCCTGTTGATACAATTAGTGCTGCAATAATTCCGTATTGTAGTAGATTATTTTTTTCAGTAATACCTGTAGCTGGAGCCTGGGGAAGTACGGTTATATTTACCGTACAAGTAATAGTATTCATGTTCTCGTCGTAATAAGAGTAAACATAGCTATCTGTACCAACGTAATCCGCTTCAGGCGTAAATAAGAACGCATTACTTTCATATTTTGGGGTGCCGTGTGTTGCGGCAGTTGTAATATTCTGACATGCTGCAGGAATTTCAGGTGTAAATGTTGTACAGTCCTGGTTTACTGATGTCGTACATTCATGTGTGGTTGAAGGGGGTACTTCAGCTCGCGCCCAGTCAATTTCAATTAGTCCGGCAGTAGCATCAAATCCTAACCCAGGATTTGAAGCAACTGTTGTAGTATTAACTAGATCACCTGTTTCTGCGCTAAAGTAACGGATCTGATTAGCACCACCGGTTGCAATTATTTTGCCATCAGGAGACCAAGTTGGGGCGCTTAAGCCGCCGACTGTCGTGAGTTGTCGCTTTGTGTTGGTGTCCTGATTGTACACCCAGAAATTTCCGTTCTTAGTATAGACTACCTTATTTTCTGTTGGCGACCACTGTGGCGAGGCAAGTAAATCAGACGAACTATCTCCAACGTCAATTTGTACTAAACCTGCGTTTGCGGTATGCGTGTTTGGCGTGGCAATTTGAATACTATAAATATTATTAGTATTATCTTCGTGAGTAAACGTTAAATAACCGCCGTCCTTGCGCCAAGTTGGCTCAGTGTCTTGAAAACCAGGGTCATCAGTAATACGAGTAACTACACCGCTAGAAACGTCGACTACCTGGATTTGATAAGCACCTACGCAGCTTCCGTTTGTAATAGTACACCGATGAAAGGCAATTTTAGTACTGTCGGGACTCCAACTTGGATCAAAATCCTGTTCATCACTATTCGCGCCGCCAAGTACTACTGGTGGACCGCTGAATGAACCATCGGCAGTTACATTTTGAATAAAGATATCGTGTTTATTTGTGCTGTCTACATATCTATCGAAAGCAATTTGCAGACCGCTCGGCGCCCACTGGGGGTTCGCTTCACTAATTGTATTCGCGTCACCTAATTTTAAATCAGTTCCGTCAGGCTTTATGGTGTATATTTCGGCAGCAGTATTGTCAAAACCGCCTGGACTGTAAAACGTGATCCTTCCGTTGCCACCAAAGTAGCTGTTGGCACTGGCAATAGGACTGTTTGCTACAAGAAAAGCTAGAAGAGTTATGGCGGATACGAGGATTAAACCTGCGCGCTTGAATATCATTGGTGTGATGATCCTTGTTTTTTGTTGTTTTTGTTTAGAATTACTTCTGTTACATATTGTACTTATGCTTTATACAGCTGTCAAGTGTTAACTCTGATGATCTTCGCAGTATGTTTTCGTATCACAGTCTTCACATACAAGCCTGAGAACGTTACATGAAACATCCGCACAGTTTATGAATCTGCTCGTATTGCCACCGCAATGTACGCACACGCCAATATCTTTGGCGTTCGAAGAGAATGTATGGTTCATTCTGCCGTCAAAAATATACAGTGAGCCTTCCCAATAGCCGGAATCTCCGTATTTTTCTCCATACTTCACAATTCCACCGTCAATTTGGTACACCTCTTTAAAACCACGGTTCTTCATTAATACCGAAAGGATTTCGCAGCGTATGCCACCGGTGCAGTAAGTGACTATTGGGCGATTTTTAATGGCGTCGTACTTAGGATCTTCAAGTTCCCGCAGAAAATCAGGCGTAGTTTTAACCTCTGGAATAATCGCATTTTTAAACTTACCTACCTGGGCTTCGTAGGCATTTCTGCCATCAAAAAATATCACCTCATCACCACGTTCTTCAATTAGTTTGTGAAGCTGCTCAGGCTTCAAGTGTACACCACCGTTTTCAACACCTTTTTCTGTAACCACTAACTCATCAGATGCCTTAAAAGCAACAAGCTCATCACGCACCTTAATGGAAAGTTTCGGGAATTCTTCACCGTTACCATCTGACCACTTATACATTATCCCTTTGAAGAGCACCGAACGGTTCATCTCTCGTTTATATTCACGAAGATTCTCAATATCACCGCCGAGTGTGCCATTTATTCCTTGTTTTGAAATGATAATACGGCCCTTAAGGCCAAGTCTTGTACAGAGCTCTCGCTGCCAGCGCATTGTAATAGACGGGTCGGAAACCGGCACGAATTTATAGTAGAGTATTACCTTTTGCATAT
>JAGOUG010000059.1 GCA_018061375.1 Candidatus Saccharimonadota bacterium | reverse complement strand
TGCACTTAACGCAGTATCCTGTAGCCATATGTATCTCCTCTTAATCGGGGTTATTTAATGTATCTTTTTATTATAGCGCTTTTTTAGTATGCACCATACCCCAAATGTAATAATACAGACTTTTATGAAATTTACGAGTAGCCATAAAGAAGTAAATCAAATAATCCAATATACTTAGCTACAATAGTTTTTTAGGTGATCTGTAAATGTACACCGAGCTAACGAAGCATAGTAGGGACATACAAATATTCAAAGGGATTAAACTATAAGTCGAGATTATAAAACCGCCAAATAGAACTCCGATACCTGCAGCAAAGTATAATAAGTCTTCCCATGCACCCCACTCTTCTGCAATATGTAGCTTATGCGCATGGACAGAATACAGAGCCCCAAGTAATCTCTTACCTTTTGTTAATTTGACGTGGTATTTCTGAGCGCATAACGGAAATAGAATCGGTGATGTATTTTTTGTTGCCTTGCATAAGGCTCGACCATAATTGTGAGCAGTCCTGCATTGTTACCTCCAATAATATCGTTCAAGATTTTATCACCAACCATAGCAATATGTTTAGCATCTGTACCAGCGGCGGCTATGACACGTTTATAATACCTCCGAAGTGGCTTAAATGAGAGTGTAGTAGGCTTTACGACCTGTGCGTTAAAGTGCTTAATTATGTTCGTAACATCACGATTTGTGTTGCTCCCGATCAATAGCACAAAACCCATTTTTTCTAGATCTTCTAAAAAAGATATGTAATGGTTTGCAAGTTCATTATGACGCTTCGGAACAATAGTCTCATCAATATCTAACACGAGGTGAGTAATACCTGCCTTTTTCAGCTCAGCGGGACGTATCTCTAATACCGAGGTTGCAATGTAGTCAGGGTATAAAATTGATGTTTGATGAGTTCTGCGCATACTATTATTTGTTCGTACCATTAACTATATATGAAAACGCGTTACAATTATAACGCCGTGCCTCTTGGTGTAAAGTATGACACAATTGACATTCATACCGTCACTGCAGATACTAGGACTATATGGCTAGGCCAAAACAAAACATATTGTACACAAGGAATCCAATATATGTATTTTACATACTCGTTGTAGTAACTCTATATGCCATTATCTTACTAATGGCACAGCGACCAGAGGTTGGACCAATTGAACACGCTATATTTAATGCACTGTATTATATACCCGAATTCTTTATTCCGATATTTATAGTCATCTCATTTTTTGGATCAATCGTCACCAGCTTACTAATAAGTATTCTGCTAATACTGCGTCATAGAAAAGATATTGCAATCAGAGTGCTCGCCTCAGCAAGCGTTGCCTACGTTCTGAGTACCATACTTAAGACTACTATCTTGCGACCACGACCGGAGCAGTTACTTAATTATGTGGCACCTAAAATAGAAGTGGTAGGGTATGGCTTCCCTGCAATATATGCCGCAGTTTCAATAGCCACAGGGCTAACTCTGGCACTCTATGCACCACGTGTATATCGCAGATGGATTATTGCCATAATTACTGTAATCGGCTGTTCAGGCGTGTTTCTTGGCGTCTTTATGCCGCTTGATGTTATCGGAGGCTGGCTTGTTGGAATCTTCAGCTATAGTGCTGTTTCACTTGCACTTGGTTCAAAACACGTACTCATCAGCCCCAAAAAACTGGCGAAACGATTAGAAGATGCAGGTATGGCAGGTGTGAAGCTGAAATCCGCAAAAGTAGACGCAAGGGGTTCTGTGCCATTTTTTGGAACCTACAACGGTGATGATATATTTGTAAAGGTTTTTAATCAGGATAATAATGCAGCAGACTGGTTATTTAAGTTAATTCGGAGAATTCAGTATCGGCGACTGGAAGACGAGGTACCCTCACTAACACCAAAGCGTGCAATCGAACATGAGGCCTACTTAACTATGCTCGCAAGATTCAGCGCAAAAGCTCGTGTACCGGAGGTACTTGGGATCTATAAAGTTGGCACCAACAGTTATGCTATGGCGACAATACGTATTGGCGCTACCGGTCTTAATAAACTAAGTGGAGAGCAAATTACGGATATGATGCTTGATCAAATGTGGCAACAAATCAGTATTTTGCATACTCACCGCATCATCCATAAAGATCTTCGCGCTGCCAATGTGATGATCGAAGACGGGAATATGCTTCCGTGGATAATCGACTTTGGCTTCTCTGAATGTGCAGTCGATGCAGATGCGTACTATAAGGACACCGTGGAGTTTATTGCATCATCAGCTACTAGGGTCGGTGCTCAAAGAGCAGTTGCGGCAGCAATTAGAGCGCTCGGGAAAAAAACAGTCGTCCAGGCGACGCCGTACATGCAATACGCAGCGCTTTCTGGTGCTACAACGACCGATTTAAAAAATAGGAGGGGATTACTGGGTAAAGTTCGGACTGAAATGCAACAGAATCAGAACCTTCACAAATTAGAAAAAGCTCGACTAAGCAGAATCCCTACCCCAAGGGTACGAAGAAAATAGCTCTGCAGATTACACAAACGTGTGATTCTTGGCATCTTTAGTAAACGTAAACACAGTGATGAGTAAGTTTGCTTTATGTAAAACGTATTTTCAGTAGTCTCTAGAATGTATATATAATAAATGCTTCGGAATGGTCCCACGATGTGTTTATCTACTCAGGACATTCGACTAATTTCCTTCTCTTAATCTTTCTGGCTATAAGCCATGAGCGAACGAAGTGAGTCGAATGGCTGGGATGGAGGGATTACTAAGGTATATCCGCGTCACTTACTCGAAGCAAGCTTCTGTGTGAGTTCCTTGCTATCGAACTCCCCGAATACGTTTTACTGCGTAAAACATTCGAGGGTTCAAAACCGTCAACAATAGCATGAAAAAAGACCAGCAAGTGCTGATCTCATTTCATGGCTGGGATGGAGGGATTCGAACCCCCGAATACTGGTACCAGAAACCAGCGCCTTACCACTTGGCCACATCCCATTACAAGATGTGATTATACAGAATTTTGAGTGATTTGTCAGGTGCGATTTAGGTGTAGCTTTAGAGTTGTTCGCTGATTCGAAGGAGTTCGTTGTATTTTGCGAGGCGTTCGGATCGGCTCAGAGAGCCACTTTTTATGTATTTTGAACCGAGACCAACTGAGAGGTGAGCAATGGTGGTATCTTCGGTTTCACCCGAGCGATGTGACATAACAGTGCTCATACTGTTGTCATGAGCTAGATGTACCGCAGCTATAGTTTCTGAGAGTGTACCGATTTGGTTTGGTTTTATCAAAACCGCGTTGCATGCAGACGTATCAATTGCTTGCTGTATGTAGGTAGTGTTGGTCACGAGTAGGTCATCACCAACTAGCATACAGGCTTCGCCAAGCTCAGTATTTAGTTTTGCCCAATTAGCCCAATCATCCTCATCCAAGCCATCTTCGATGGAAATGATTGGATATTTTTGCACAAGATCCGAGTAATAGTTGATTAGTTCTGCGCTTGTGAATGACTTGCCCTCAGCCTTTAGTATGTATAGGGCATCTGCATAGAGTTCACTTGAGGCAACGTCGAGTGCAATAGAAACGTCTTTGCCAGGTGTATAGCCCGCTTGGGTAATTGCCGTAACTATTAGATCGATCGCGCCAGAGTTTTTTGTATTTGGTGGAAGGCAATAACCGCCTTCATCTCCAACAGCGGTTGAATGGCCTGCTTCTGTAAGCATCTTTCCGAGTGTATGGAATATTTCGGTTCCAGCACGGAGTGCCTCACTAAAATTAGAAATTCCGACAGGAACGATCATAAATTCTTGTATATCAGCTGAACCAAGTGCATGCTTGCCGCCATTAATGACGTTAAACATCGGGGTAGGCAATGTGTTCTTGGCATTCCCTGCAATTTCAGAGATATACCTATAGAGCGGTAGTTGCTTACTTACTGCTGTTGCTTTAGCAAAGGCGAGTGATACGGCAAGGACTGCGTTTGCTCCGAGCTGAGACTTGGACCTTGTACCATCAAGCTTGCATAAATAATCATCAAGTTCTTTTTGAGATGCAAATTCTGTAGTGGCCACAGCTGGTGAAATTACCGTGGTGATATTATGTATGGCGGTAGAAACGCCAAGGCCACCGTATGCATCATTACCATCACGGAGTTCGTGGGCTTCTCGGCTACCGGTTGATGCTCCAGACGGTACGCCGGCTCGACCAAAGCTGCCATCAGAAAGGGTAATGTCTGCTTCTACAGTTGGATTGCCTCGGCTGTCTAAAATCATTCGTGCGGTAATAGTGCTTATCTTCATACACATATAATCTCATACTCAGCCACGATGGTGAAGTCGTGACGTCCCATGTATAATATGGGCATGACAAAAATTACTATTTACGACGCAACCGATCAAGACAAAAAAGACCTCCGCTCTCTGGCCGAAGACCACGAACTCCATTTTGTAAAAGAGTCGCTTTGCGAAGCAAACGTCGACGTCGACGCCGAGGTTATTAGTGTGTTCGTTTCAAGTTCTGTGGATGCGCACATGCTAGAACGTCTACAAGGTTTAAAACTGATTGCCTGTCGCTCTACAGGCTTTAATAATATTGATATAGACGGTGCAAAGTCACACAGCATACCAGTTGTAAATGTTCCGACATATGGAGAACGGACAGTAGCGGAATATACCTTTGCGCTTCTGCTTGCCATGACGCGCAAGATAATCCCGAGTGCCTCGCAGACAGTTACCGGCCAAGTTGACAGCACTCTGGTGCACGGTACAGATCTGTTTGATAAAACAATTGGAATCATCGGTGTTGGAAGAATCGGTCAAAACGTTGCTACGTTTGCAAAAGCCTTCGGCATGAGGGTTCTTGGGTATGATCCGTATATGGACGTAGAAAAAGCCAAGGAATTAGGTATTAAGTTGGTGGATCTCGATACGCTTCTTGCAGGCTCAAACATTGTAACAGTGCACATGCCTCTGACTGATGAAAATAAGCATATGTTTAATGCTAAGACCTTCGCAAAAATGAAGCGCGGCTCATACTTTATTAACACTGCACGGGGTGAACTTA
>JAGOUG010000058.1 GCA_018061375.1 Candidatus Saccharimonadota bacterium | reverse complement strand
CTTGGTGCCCAAATTACTATCCTCAAAGATATCTAGTGCGGCAACCTAAGAACATCAGACCAGTTAATACACGGTAGGCCAAAATACAGTTAAAAGAAGACAGTGTATTAACTGGTCTGATGTTCTTAGGTTGCCGCACTAGATATCTTTGAGGATAGTAATTTGGGCACCAAGGGAGTTGAGGCGCTCGGCAAAATCTTCGTAGCCGCGTGAGATTGAGTAAATGTTTCTTAAAATACTAGTACCCGGTGCGGCTAACATAGTAATCAAAATTATTACGGCTGGACGTAGGGCTGGTGGGCAGTTGATGTCGGCTGGCTCGAACTTTGTTGGGCCGGTGATGTAAATGCGGTGTGGGTCTGCTAGTTTTACGTCTACGCCGAGCTTACGGAGTTCGGTTAGGTAGAGGGCTCTGTCTTCATAGCTCCAATCGTGTATGAGTGTTGTACCTTTTGCTCTGGCTACAATCGGGGCGAAGAAAGGAAGGTTATCCATGTTGATGCCGGGGTGGGTGAGTGCCGCAATTTTATCTTCAGGTGCTACTAATTTGTTTGAATCGAGCGTGGTAATATCGACAAGATCAGTCTTTCCATTCTCTGCCTTGTAGGGTTCGCCAATTTTAAATTTGCAGCCCATTCTCTGTAGCCTAATCAGCTCAACTCTTAAAAAGTCTATCGGGCAGCGCTTTACAGTTATTTTAGAGTTGGTAGTAATGGCTGCAGAAATAAAACTAAATGCTTCTATCGGGTCTTCTGCTGGTGCATAGGTTATGGCTTTGTTAATTTCATACACACCCTGCACAGTGAGGGTGTTAGTGCCGATGCCTTTAATTTTTACGCCGCAAGCTTCTAGAAAATAGCACATGTCTTGCACCATGTAGTTACTACTTATGTTGCGAATAACAGTTGTGCCCTGAGTGAGCGCAGCAGCCATTAGTACGTTTTCACTTACGGTATCGCCCATTTCGTACAGCGTAACTTCGCCAGGTAGTTTTTTGGCAACCGACACTTGGTAATTATGGTTTGTGGTAGCAACCTGAACGCCAAACTCTTCGAGTGCAAATAAGTGTGGTGCTACTGTTCGCTTCCCAAGTTTACAGCCTCCAGCGTAAGGTAGCTTGAAGCTTTTATAGCCGTGCATGAGCGCGCCTAGGTACATAATAATGCTTCGCGTACGCTTAGCTGCCTTCACGTCCATTTTATCGAGCTGTAGTTTTTTTGGAGGATCTATAAATAGATCGCCATTTTCAAGCCAATCAATTTTTATACCAATGCTTGCCATTACCTCTATGAGGCGATAGACCTCTTCAATCTTCGGTATTTTTTTTAGGGTTGTCGTGCCCTTGTTCATCATTGCAGCGCAGAGTAGGCCAACGGTAGCATTTTTGCTGATTTTTACATCTATTGAGCCCTTAAGTTTATGGCCGCCATCAACTCTCAGACTTACCGTGTTGCTACCAAGACTTATGAGTTCTTTGTTGAGCACATCTGAAATCCTAGCAAGCATTTCTAGTGTAATGTTCTGCTTGCCAGCTTCAATTCTGTTAATTGCACTCTGTGATGTTCCGAGTTTATCGGCTAATTCTTTTTGAGTTAAACCCCTCTGACTTCGAACCCGCGAGACGAGCTCACCAATTTTTTGTTGGTATTCATGCATACAAATAATCATATCACATGTGATATAGAGTCCTGGTGGATGGAAGAAAGAATTTAGTAGATGCTTGCTGTCATTCCTGCGAAGGCAGGAAACTTTATGCCCCAGAGATTCCTGCCTACGCAGGAATGACACTTCGCTCCTTCTCACTAACTACTAAATACCATATACTAAATACTAAAGCGACAAAGGAGCGATATGGCATTATCAGACAAGACATTACAGAAACTCGTAGAGGCAGAAGAACTTCGGCAGCGTCAAGGGCTCGAGCTCATTCCATCAGAAAATTATGTCAGTAAAGATGTACTTGAAGCGCTCGGTTCTGTCTTCACAAATAAATATTCAGAAGGCTACCCGGGTAAACGGTATTATGGTGGACAAGAAAATACCGATCAGGTAGAACAACTTGCCATTGATAGGGCTAAAAAGCTATTTGGTGCCGATCACGCAAACGTACAGCCCCATTCTGGCGCACCGGCAAATATGGCGGTATATCACGCATGGCTAGACCCGGGCGATACCGTACTTGGCATGCGCCTAGATCATGGTGGACACCTTACGCACGGACATCCGATAACTGCTGCCGGTAAAATATTCAATTTTGAACGATACGGCATTAAAGATCTAGAAACTGGTGAGATAGATTACGATGAGCTGCGTGAAATGGCACTCAAACATCGGCCAAAAATTATTCTTGCAGGCTTTTCGGCATATCCCCGAGAGCTTGATTACCAAAAGTTTGTTGATATCGCCAACGAGGTTGATGCCATGGCTATGGCAGACATGGCGCACATCGCCGGATTAATTGCCGGTGGTGTGGCGAAGAACCCATTTGATTATGGCTTCCACCTGGTGACGACCACGACTCATAAAACCCTTCGTGGCCCACGCGGAGGCATGATTCTTACAAAAGGCACTGTTGGTAATCCGCTCAAAGCTCCAGAAAAAACGCTCCAGAACCTGCCAACACTCATAGACAGAAGTGTATTCCCGGGCTACCAGGGTGGTCCACACATGAACAATACGCTTGCTAAGGCTGTGGCCTTCGGAGAGGCGCTCCAGCCAGAATTTAAGCTGTATGCCCAACAGGTGGTAGATAACGCTAAGGCACTCGCTGAGGCGCTTATGCAAGCAGGCTTCAAGCTTGTTACAAACGGCACCGATAATCACCTTATGTTAGTAGATGTGCATACTTCGTTTGGAATAGATGGCGCTGAAGCAGAAACGGTGCTTGATTCCATTGGATTAACGCTTAATAAAAATGCAATCCCAGATGATACATTGCCACCATTTAGACCAAGTGGTATCCGTCTCGGTACGCCTGCCATTACCTCGCGCGGTATGAAGGTGAAAGATATGCCCCAGCTTGCAGTTTGGATGCGTCAAGCAATTGAGTCCCGCTCTGATGCTAAAAAACTGGAGAACCTTCATCATCAGGTAATAGAATTCTGCTCTCAGTTCCCACTCCCAAGTGATAACTAGGTTACGTTAAAATAACGCGCAGAATTGTTTCTTGCACACGGACTATTGCTGGGCCGATGAAGGGGAATATGATAAACATAAAAAACAGTATTGCGGTGAAGCCCATGCGTTCAATTTGCATCATAAATTTTTGTACTGCCTCTGGTGCAAGAGCGTATAAAACACGAGATCCATCAAGTGGCGGAAACGGAATCATATTAAAGACAAATAGCCCGGTGTTGATAGAGACATTAATTAGTAAGAACTGACCAAGCCAACCTTCAAATCCGACAAACCGAAGTATTACACCGCAAAATATTGCAATCAGTAGGTTTGTGAATGGGCCGGCAAGACCAACCAGGGCCATGCCGAATTCTTCAAACTTGAGTCGGTGCATATTAATTGGAACTGGTTTGGCTGCGGCAAATGGGGGGAGTCCAACAAGTACTAGTACTAATGGCAAGGCCACAGTGGTCAGTGGGTCTATGTGTTTAAGTGGGTTGAGGGTGAGTCTGCCGTGTTCGTGGGCGGTGTCATCACCAAGCCAGTAGCCAACAACACTGTGCATCATTTCATGCAGTGAAATTGCAATTACAAGTGCGGGAATGGCATAAAGTACCAGCTGAATATTCATAGACATGAGCCTATTGTATCATCCAGTAAAATCACCTAAAAACTGGACCTCTGGTTCAAGTGTAATGTTTAGTTTTTCTTTCACGGTGCTAATAATTATCTGCGCAACGTCGTATATCTCCTGTGCAGATGCACTGCCGATATTTTCAATCTTAAGTATATGTTCGGGATGCAAACGAACATTACCCCAGGTTTGTCCGCGCGTAAAACCTGCTGCGAGTAGAACATGAGCTGCTGATACTCGGTGATCACTGCCACCGTGTATTTGATTTTGCTTTAGAAGCACCTCGGCAGACTTTTTAGTCTCGTCGAAAGTGATTACTTTCTTGGCAACCTCGATTGGTACGACAGGATTCTTAAAAAATGAACCCGCAGTATAACTATTCGATTTTTGCGTTGGATCGTACAAAGAACCAGCTCGTTTACGTGCTTCAAGAATAATTGTACGACGATCAGTCAGTGTTTTCGTGCTTAGATTGAGATCTTCGGCAATACGAAGTGCAGAGCCATATTCGAGTTGTTGGGTAGGTATTGACGACAGTTTGAAGCCCGCCCGTATAATAATGAGGTCGGTCTGATCTTTGAGAGAGTTGTGTCGATATCCAAACTTCAATTCAGAAGCAGGGATACGGGTTACAATTTGCGAACCTGTCGCAATTACTTCAATCCATTCTAGAGTGTCACTCACCTGCTGCCCATACGCAGCTATATTACCCATAACACCACCACCGATACTACTTGGTATGCCGCTCGTAAGTTCGAGTCCCCATAGACCAGCTTCAATACTTGTAGTAACTAAATCGTCCCACCATACTCCAGCTTCGGCGATAAGGACGTTTTCTTCATGGGTGATTGTACCCCCACGACAGACAAGGGTGATGCCGGGTAGACCCTGCTCAGATATTAGTACGTTTGTACCAAATCCTAAGCAGTGAATAGATTGGTTAGCATTGTCTCTAACAGCCACACAGATATCTTCTGATGATTCGCACGTAATCAGTGCTTCGGCAGCGCCCCCACAATGGAAGGATGAGTATTCTGAAAGAAGTACATTTTTTTGCGTAATCATAATACTAAGGATTATAAACTATTTATGAGAATGAAAGTGATGAAGACGTAGCTTCACCTTAGAACCCGATGAGTACACGCCAAGTATTGTTAGTCCTCCTCCAAGTAGAATAAGAGGTGTAACTTTATCTCCAAGTATGAGAATTGAAGCCATGACGCCACCCAACGGATCAAGATAGTGGAGTACGCTACTTTGTTCTCCGCTTAACTTTTTTAACCCCCAATGATACATGCC
>JAGOUG010000012.1 GCA_018061375.1 Candidatus Saccharimonadota bacterium | reverse complement strand
AATTAAAAGAGTGTTAATGGTTTTGTCGGCAATAGTTACTGGGGTATTGTCGCTCTTACGTTCAACTTCTTGGTCTATTTGAGAGTACTTTCGCATAATTGCGCCGGCTTCACGAGCCATCATTAGCCCAAATTCTTTATATTCTGTAAGTGTTTTTGCAGTCATCACCTACTAGTATACCTGCTAAACCTGCCGTAAATAATAAACTGACACGAATGTGCCAGTTTATACATCTAGTATTTAGAGATTAATCGGGCGGCTTCCCCTTTATGAAATGAGTTCTGAGCTTGGTAAACCCAGTTCTTATATCAGTCCTATATTCGTATATTCCATAGCCGAGAGCGGCCACAAGTACCGCTCCGGCAATTCCTGGTCCGATTCTAATTGACCCACCCGATTCTGACTGGGGTGCAATCTGTGCAGGATTTTTTAAGGTTGAGACCTTGCGGCATCGGTTGGTTTCCGTACTCCGCTCAGATCCAGATTCACACGCCTTAAGACTACTCGCTACAGCAATTTTACGACACCGATTTGTAGAAATGTTCCGTTCTTCACCTACGCTACACGGTGCAAGTGAGGCAACGGCATTCGTTACCTTGCGGCATCGGTTGGTTTCTGGACTACGATACTGTCCTTCGTCGCACGCAGCCAGCACTGCAGATGCGGCTTCGATAGAGCGGCAACGATTGGTTTCTAGACTTCGGTACTTACCTTCTGGACACAGTGACAAGACCGCAACGGTTGTAGTAGCGTTTACAACTGGATCTTCGACAGCGGCAGCGCTATGTTGGTTTTCTAGCTGTGGTGTGGCGACATTTGTGATCTCCCAGCCAGATGAAAACAACGACATTGAATCACCTTCATACATATTGGAGTATGAAACCACATCTTCCCTCTGATCAGTCATAAACGTAACTGAACCGCTCGCGTTAGTTAACTTATCGGCAGAATAGACAACGTAGTAACCCTTTGCGGATACAGTGTCTGCATCGGTGAATGCTTGAATGAGCTGAGAGCTTTTACTCGTACGCAACTGACACGCACTAAGTGATGCAGCTTGATCTGAAGGGTTATAGAGTTCTATAAATTCGCCGCCGTCAGCCTCGAGCCCAATCGGGTCTGAGAATACTTCATTTATAACAACTTGGTTTAAACATACTGGCGTAATCACGATGAGAGTACAGCTACCGTCTGGGTTAATTACATATCCATCAGGAACCGTGATATCAATCTCTGGTGTAGCCAGACAGGTATCAGCAACCGGAGCCTCTTCAGTATATTTTGTGTTTATAGAATCTTTGGTAACTGGTGCCAGCTCCCAACCAGATTCAAATATTGACCACGACTGTGTATCAAGCGCACCTGATCCATACGACACCTCTTCAATAACCACTGGCACACCAGTTTGGATTTGAGCCAGCTGCATAATCTCACCGCCGTTAAGTAAACTGAAACTTGTAATGAAGGTCTTATACCCACCTGCCGGAATACTCCCAGCAAGTAACATGGCCTTCGTTTTATCTTTAATCTGCAGTTGATAACCTGAAACATCTAAATCTGTTGTTGAATTGTTGAATAATTCTATAAATTCAAAACCCGACTCAGATGAGCCGGGTGCGTTTGGGTAGATCTCATTAATTGTTGGTTGCGCTATTGTTGTACTGGTGGCGTAAACACGAATAGGCGCAAGCAGCACTAGGCTGCAAAAGAAGACCAGCGCAACGACCCACCGCGTAGCTGTTTGCATACGCTCATTCTGCTACTAGACCGTGCAAATAGCAAGCGTATAATTTATACTACTAGACTTTAAACTCAAGACCAATCTGTTTGCCAGCTTGAACTACCCAGTCGTGTAACCTTGTAAGCTGCAAAGACATCACCTGTCTCTCGGTTTCATCGAGCTCAACCTGCTTTTCAATTGAATCAAGGTAGCCAAGAATACGTGAAATATCGGCGTCATGTTTATTGAGTTTGATATGAACCTGTTCGAACTCACCCGCCACTTGCTGCATAAATCCCTTCATAATTCCAGAGAGTTCGTCTACGGCACTATTGATCTTTATATCTAATTTTTCAGAAAGGTCGTCGATCTTACCCGAAAGCTCACTATTTAAGGCATTGAGATCACTTTTGGTTGCTGTATTAGTCATGTAAAAATTATAGCACGCTAGACAATGTCAAAGTTGCTGTGTACGTTTGAGACATCGTCGATGTCATCAAGAGCATCCATGATGTTATTTATTTTCCGTTCAACTTCAGAGTCAGATATTTCAATAATGTTATTGGGTACATATTGAAGCTCAGCATCAATAATTTCAATTCCTGCATCCTTCAAAGCTTGGCGTACAAGGGCAAGTTCTTTCGCAACTGTGTAGACGATGATCTCACCTTCTTCTTCAACAGCATCTTCAGCTCCTGAATCAAGAATGGTTAGTAGCGCATCTTCACCGCTCGCCTTAACACGAATCACACCCTTACGCGTGAACTGAAATGCAACACTGCCTGGGTCTGCCATTGTGCCACCATTTTTTGTGAGCGCAGTACGAACTTCTGGGTACGTTCGGTTCTTGTTATCGGTTGCAGCCTCTACAATAATGCCGATTCCGCCGGGGCCGTATGCCTCATACAATACCTCTTCAAGTGCAGCATTATTTTTGTCTTTTGCGCGATCAATTGCACGCTGAATATTAGCAAGTGGCATATTTGCCGCCTTGCCTTTTTCAATTGCGAGCGCAAGAGTTGAATTTGTGTCTGGGTCAGTACCGGCTTTTGCGGCAACAGCAATTTGGTTACCTATTTTAGTAAAAACTGCGCCACGTTTTGCGTCAGTTGCCTCTTTTTGTCGCTTAATTGTAGACCATTTGCTGTGTCCAGACATACGTATTCCTTACGATCTTACCTAATGATTAGCCCTATTATAACAGATTCCAATCTATCGCTTCTTCATGCCCACAAGTCGTACGCCTTCTGTATACGAGCCACCCTAACACAATTGTAATTGCCATAATCATATAGAGTGCAATTACGTGAACAAGTGATAACTCGATTGTGCGCTGCGCCCATGGGACACTACCTAACTTCTGCACGACCCAAACAGTCAGTGTCATGATTAATCGTGCAGGAACTGCCACCCAAAGCGCTAGCGCCGGAGAAAACATACCAACTACACCAGTGACAAAGACGAGTAACATGGAAATTGGTATCATCGGCACAATTAGCATATTCGCAAGCGGTGATATTACCGAAATCCGACCAAAAATATATGCAATGTATGGAATTGTCAGTAACTGCGCCGAAAGTGTTTCTAGCAAAATAAGAAGTAGAAAGTTTTTCGCAAATTTAGGACCCAGAAAAAATAGGATGAGTGGGGCAACCAGTAAAACACCTGTAAATGCTAGAAATGAAAGATACCAGCCAACATCACCCCAAATATACAGTGGGTTAACAAAGCCAGTTAATGCTGCACCGATTAAAATTATAATCAGTGGCTGAAAAGACCGTCCGTAATACCATGCCAATAAACTAAACCCGGAAATAATTGCCGCCCGCAATATACTGGGACTCCAGCCAGTCATTACTAGAAAGCCAGAAATCAACAATACTGAAAAAAGTACTGTCTGGTATGCCGAAACCTTTTCAAATATTCGTTTTACAAACTGGACGAGTATTGTAAGGTTATAGCCACTAACCGCAACAATATGCGTAAGACCCACTGCGGAAAGCACGAGTGCAAATTCTTGTGGCAGTGCCGTACGGACACCAACAAGGTAGCCAAGACCAAGACTCGCTTGTGGCTCTGGCAAGCTAGAATATATTGAAGTGAAAAACCGAGCCCTAAGTGACTCTGCCCAACTCGTATTGTTTTGAAGTACAGTAACCTGTGCATAGCTTATTGAACCTTGTCGACTAGTCCCCAGCGTTTGTCTGAGCGTTCCTTGTGCTTCAATAGTGTCACCGCGACTTGCACCGATTGCGCTGAGTGCGCGAATCCTGACCCTACCGGGTAGGCTTGCTCCGTTTATTTTTACATCTTTTAGATGAAATTCTGTGAGTTTATTCTTGTCATAACCCGCATCATCAGAAACTTTTCCGGTCACAGAAACTAACTCACCAAAATATTTGTTATAACGTTCAACTCGCATAGCGAACTGCTGCCCACGCAATAATCCCGTACAGCAGCCTGCCACTACACAGAGTAACAAAACAACATACTTTAGCTTAGTTTTATACGCCACTACTGACAGAATCGCCAACATACTTATTACAGGCCATGCCTGGAGATTCGTGAACTTACCCAGATATAACCCGGCACAGATACCAAAAAGACCTGCACCGATCCAGGTAGCACGTGTTGGCTTAAATGAGGCCCACCGCTTCATGGCCTAATACTAGCAGAGTTTTAGTATCAAACACTGACTAGACTTCAATCACGAATATATCTTTGAAGGATTCGCGGAACATATCGAGCCGTGTCTTTGCTCCCTGCATAGATACTTGTGCAAAGCGAGATAGCCCGGCATCTAGATCCTGGGTCATTTTGTGATCATCGAGGTATTTGCGGTGCTGCTCTTTACTCACTATCTCCCATAGGCGATCAGGCAAACCATGGCGCTCAAGCGCAAAACGTTTGCAGATTCTTTCACGATACACATCTAAATTCACTGGTAAAAGATAGACGAATAAAAAGCCTTTGCGATCCCCGATGACCTGCTTGAGTGTCTCGTTTGTCGCAATTGCACCTTCAAAAATTACACCGGGGTGGCTTTTGAGATTTTCATTTATCTCATTCTGAGTTCGCATGACAAAGTCATTAATCATAGCCATGTCCTCACGCTTTAAATAGACTTCTTCGAACCTATTCTTACCGGGAACTTCTGACAAACTAAAAACTACCTGGTCGAGATCAATTGGAGAAAAATCAAGAGCATCGCGTATCGCACGACTCAGTGTGCTCTTACCTGTGCAAGTCCTGCCCGATATATATACCAGTCGTTCATGCTCAGACTGTATCTTCTTAACTAGTTCAGCTGTACTATTCATTCTAAATTTTCCAGGAATTCTTTAAGCCTGGCAACTGGTCTAATTTTTGAATATACTGCTTCGTAATCTTCGTCACTAAGTTCTGCTCGTGTTTGCGTATAGCCCTCGGGTATAAATATCTGGTCCCAGCCATAGCCGTCTTTACCACGTGGTCCTTCAGAAATTATGCCTTTTATACTTCCTTCAAATAAGTGAAGTTCGTCGCCATCGTAGTAGCCAAACATACAGCGTCCAGTTGCTGAACGATCCTTGCCATCCAAGAGATTGCAGATAGTTTTGAAATCTAGTTCTTCTAGAAACCACTTTATATATGTTCCGGGTAATCTACCCAGTGCACTAAATTCCAATGACACATCCTCAACAAGAACTGGCCGCTTAACTAACTCGTACGCCTGTTTTACTTTATGCTCTACAATAACTGAAAGTTCAAGCGATTGAAGCTCATCTAAATCTAACTTGTGATGTTCAACCGGAATACCCAAGTACTTCGCAAGATAATCTGCTTTATTCTGATTTCCAGTAATAAATGTTACACTCTTCATCTGTCTATAATATCAGATTCAGTCGTCAGTTTAGTCAGATACATGCCTAAATATTGCTATACTGTAAGCATTATGAAGATGAATAGAGAATACATACAGAGCGCACTTTTTGGGTTTAACGACGCGCTAGTGTCTACTACTGGGGTAATTGTTGGAGTTAGCACGGGTACGAGTAATAAGGAGATCGTGCTGCTTGCTGGCTTCGTGACCATATTAGTCGAGGCTCTTTCTATGGGATCTGGTCAATATTTAAGCTCAAAATCTGTACATCAAATGGCAAACAGCAAACACTTTAAAGTCTCAATAACAAGTGGCCTTATAATGTTCGTATCATACTTTTTAGCTGGCCTCGTACCACTCTTGCCAATCATCCTCTTCCCAATAGAATATTCACGAGAAGTTGCTATTGTAGCTGCGATGATTGGTCTATTCTTACTCGGCTATTTTAAAGGTAAGTTCGTAAAGGTATCGCCAATTAGAAGTGCGTTAGAAATCGTAGTCATTGGTGGGTTAGCTACAGGTATCGGTATTATCGTTGGTAACGCGCTGGCTATCTAACGCAGGCTAGAATAATTTCTTTCAGCAGTTTTTCGGGTAGGGGATTTTCAACAGTAAATTGGATCGTACCCTTTGACGTTTTGAAATCTTTTAAATCTTTTTTAAATTCTTCAATTGGTTCGGAACCAGGGAACACACTCATGTGGTTTTTGAATACAGACATTCCTATTACATATTTACCATTTAGTTTGAAGACCGGCATACCGTAACTAATGGTTTCTTCCACTTCAGGCACAGCTTGTATAACAATCTTCCGGATACGTTCAAGCTCAGACTTTTGTGGTTCACTCACCTTTACTAAATATTGATCAATAACTGACATGCTAATCTTCCGATTTCTTTCCGTCTAGTCTTAGTGTGTTTGATGGATCACTGTGAGTCCCACCGCTATTGACGTGCTTTTCACTGATTGTGGCTCCGTTTTTTATAACGTGAACAAGCGCCATTGCGTGGCCACGGCCTAGATCAAAATCTTGCTTGAGCCACTCTACGATTACGTCTGTTTTAGTATCTGAGTCGTATCCTTTTTCTTTTGCAAGGGCAATAAATTCGTTCGGTGTCTTACCTGTTTTTAGTTCGATGTTATCTAAGTATGCTTGAAATGACATACGTATATTATACCAAAAGTGTATTCTAGCTACGCAGGCGAATCACCCAGATGAACAAAAATCTTATCAGCGGCTTTATGTACTATAGTCACGCAGACTACTAAAATTAGAATCCCGAAAAAACCATTGATGTTTAAGTTTTCTCCGAAGATTATATCTATCACCCAGATGAATACAAACTTGGACAAGAACATAACCAACCATACACCAAAAAACATCAGCACTCGATATACGGCAGCCTCGCGGCCTTTTAATGCTGCAACGATCTTGCCCTTAAGTACAAATGCTAGGTAGGTTAAAACCTCTAGTACAATCGATGCTAAGAAGATAGTTGAAAAGCTTTTTGCATACACAATAGATGAGTAGTCATTAAAAAAGCCGAGTATAACCGCATAAATTAGCGTTCCAACAAACAATTCTTTAAAAAGTATCTGTTCTGCGTTGAATTTTTTTGAGGGAGTATTCATAAAACTGAGTATACCAACTAACCAATGAGCTTGCTATTCACTTAGGCGATAGTGTACATATTTTCAGTACAGCTATGTTAATTTCTCGAAATGCTGATAGTCGGGGTCGTCGGCCCAGCTAGCACCCCAGAACCAACCTAAGTTTGTAAAATGTTCCACCAAACTACTGCCCGCTACTATCGTCCCAGGAACCGATTGATCATACGATGCATGCGCTGGAAATACTTTTTCACCAGGGAAGTATGGATTCAGTAGTGGGTTTATGTCTATTGCTCTACCCGCTGCATGATTTGAAATTTCATCAGTATTCCTTACGTTTCGGTAATTAAAAGCCGATGTATTATTTACTGAAGTCGAAACGGTATCGTCCCACCCAAACCTCTCATCTGCAATTGGAATAACTGACTGTATAGGGAATCGTTCGGCCAGCAGAATTCTAAAAGCACCCTGGATGTCTTCTACTAGATCTTTGTGTGCCACAATTTGACCGATGTGAATCTGACCATCAAACGAATAGTAGTGAACGTTGAACAATTCGAGCTCAGCGATAACTTCGGGCGGGCATGGTGAGCTAGGATTCTGACGAAGTGCCTGCTGAAGAGTCAGCGATGAATCTACGATTGCGTCTTGGCGATTTTTTGTATTCATAAGTCGCCTAATAATATCAGAAAGACGCTTTTGTGTCTTTTACCACAAAAAAGATTAGAGGACCATCGGACTGCTCATTTGAACAAGGCTATAGGCTAGACGTGTACTTGAGTACTTCATTAATATTGTTTGCAAAGTTCTGGTCGAGTTTTTGCTGTGTATTATGATCGTCGGAGGGCTCTGTTATGAGTTGCCAGGTGAAGCTTATGCATTTAATGTAGAGCAGCGTCTTCAAATCAGGCAGATACTCGTTTTGACTCAGACCTTTGTGTCGCCAGAAGCAATAATAGAAGTTAAATGCTCCCTCCTTATCCCCAAAGAACCATAAATTTGAGAATTGGGTTATAAGGTCGAGGAATCTTGGATGGTATAGGCTGTTGATCTCAAAGTCAAATATACTTGCCGTATCGCCAGATACTATAAGGTGGTCGTGACTTAGGTCTGGGTTGTTGAAGCAAGTTTTTAGCCTGTGTACGTTTTTTGAAGCATAATCTATTGCGGTGTTAAGTAGACCAAAGTTTAGTCCTGTTTCTTCTGGGATTTGTTTGAATGCTTCCTTTCTCTTCTTGAGTTTTTCTTTCATTTCTATTAAGTAGTGCTGTGGCAGCGGTATTGGTTTACCCTGGTAATTCACTGAAACTTTATTGTCGCAGAAGGCCATTATCTCAGCTATTTTGTCGTATACCTTCCCCTTTTCGTCTTCGTTGACCAGGTCGTTCCCTGACTCTCCTTCCAAGAAGCTGAGTATTATCCAATCTTCCCCAGAAGCAAGTAGTGATGCTGTTTGGAATGGGCAATCTGGATGACCGGAGACTATCTCTTGGTAGATAGAATAACTCAGTATCTCGTTCTGGAGATTAACGACCATCTTTTTTGTTTTAGCTTTTTTAAGAACGACTATTTCCCCGTTTAATTCCACCTTTTGGACTAGGAAGCGAGGGGAGTCCTGGAGAGTCTTTATAATCTTTAGTTTTTTGTAGTCTATATCCATTGATACATAGTAACAAAAAGACCCTCTCGGGTCTTTATACATGTGTATGCTAATTTATGAGGCTTTAGTCTTGTCAGCAGCAACTATTGTTTGCTACACATCTTCCAATGAACTAAAACTTTCCTCAAAGTCTTTATACCATTTTTGTTGATCTTCTGAACTTAACGCCATCATGTCATCCATGGCTTTCTGGTGAGCTTCGTCACCAGCCTGAATTTTTTGCATTACGTGGTTTCTGCTGTTTTCACCCATTTCTGCAGATGTTTCACCAGTTATTACTTCATCACACGCACCACCTAGATTATTGCAAGTTGTTTTCTTCATAATTACTCCCTTTGAACAAATTATACATCAAAAAAAGGTATTTTACCTCTGTTTTAAGCATATGCTTACCGGAGGCGCAAGGTGCAAACTTTTGCAACTAAACTAGCACGCAAGGATGACTTATTTATTGTTGGCTTGATTGACTAGTGCCTGTCTGGCGCTTAGCACAGCAACTTCGCCTTCCTGATACAGTAGCTCACACTCATCAGCCAATACCCCACTAATAAACTCAGTATTATATTCACCACCAATATAAAGTTCTGGTAATTGATCCTTCAAATGTACTGCACCACTCCCGTTTAGATCTACACCGTAAACGACTTTTTTTAGTCTGGCATTCAAGGCTGCACCAAAGCACATTGGGCAAGGCTCGTATGTTGTGTACATTATTGCTTCACCGAGTCGTTTAAAAATATAAGGTTGAGCGGCTTCCAGTGCAATAAGTTCGGCGTGGGCAAGTCTGTTATCGGTAGAGTAAACTAAATTGTGTCCTTTTGCGACGACCAGTCCATCCAGGACAATCACGCAGCCAATCGGCCAGTTGCCTTGGTTAGTAGCACTTTTACCCTCCTCAATAGCTAACCGCATATAGTCTTCGTCTGTCATACCCATATTATAACAAAACAAAAAAAGCCTGAGTGGCTCTTTATGTTCATACATTCCCCAAGGGTCATCTGTAAAGTCAAAATGGAGGGCCAGCCGGGACTTGAACCCGGGACACCCTGCTTAAAAGGCAGGTGCTCTAACCAGCTGAGCTACTGGCCCTTATATTGGGATAGAATGTACAGTTCGCATTTCAACGAAGACTAGGGTATTTTCTCATAATAACAGGTTAAAGGCAATGTTATTTGTCTTTTTTGCCTCTGATTTTGCGGTGATCTATCACCATGGCTAAAATTGCTAGCACCGCGCTGGCTGCTAGTATTGCGTTCTGGTATGGGCCCAAGAACGTAATCAACCCTGAGTTATTTGCAACTTTAGTAACGTCAGGAAGCGGAGCAACAATCTTTAGGCCAAAGTACACAACCAAGAAACCCAGGACAAGCCCTGTTAATATCGGGACAATTAGAGATTGACGAGTCGCCTTCACAAATGCCAGAGCCACAACCATTGGGGTAAACGTTATGAGAAGATGCACGACCACGGAAACATATATATTGAGTGGTGCCTGCTGTGAAGGCAGCGCAGCTATCACCCACGCACTCAGTAGCTGATCTAAAAGTACACCGGCAAGTAATGCCAGTACAGCAACGCCAGCGCTGGTTCTATGAAGCACAACAACCAAGACAACAAGAAGGACCACAACGGGTGCAATAATATCTACCATACCGCTAATGGTATCAGATTTGGCATAGGGGAGGAAGCATACGTGGTTTTTCTAAAATGCGACTTTGTCGCGATTTTTAATACCATACTCTTTTGCGAATCCTGCGTTTGTTTCAAGTACGTATTGTGCTGGAGTACTTGTACCGAATGTCTGCGGATAGCTGTCTGGCTGCACGTTCTCTTCTATGTGTACGACATGTTTACTAACATCGATCCAAAACATATCGAGCGGAATCTGAGTGTCTTTCATCCAGAAACGATAATCGCCAGGTGAGTCATAGACAAACAACATACCTTGATCAGAAGGCAAACTCTCTCGGCAACATAAGCCCTGTTCTCTTTTTTGCGACGTATTCGCAATTTCTACATTAAGACTCTGGCCACCTATTATTAGTGGTATGAGCTGTTTTTGCGAAGATGTCGCAAAAAATAAAAAGGCACCAATTACACAAATCCCCACCCCTATAAATACTTTACGCACCAACCTTATCTTTTTTATTCTTACGTTTCGCGTTAATTTCAATGTAATCGATAACCTTTGCCGCTACATTTCTTCCTGTTACCGTTTCTACTGCCTTTAGACTTGCGGATGAGTTCACCTCTAGCACCAGTGGACCCCTTTCAGAACGCATCATATCTACGCCACAAATCGGTAAGCCCATGGCTTTTGCCGCTTTTTCTGCAGTCTTCTTTTCTTCTGGAGTAAGTTTTATCGGAACAGGCGTACCGCCTTGATGAGTATTACTTCTAAAGTCATCATCTAGACTCTGCCGTTTTACACTTGCAACAACTCTACCACCGACTACAAACGCTCGTATATCTTCGCCCGCAGACTCTTTTACAAATTCTTGAAGCAAAATGTTCGTGCCGTCTTCGTTATGAAGATAGAACGCTTGAAGTACTGATTTAGCAGCTTTTTTTGACTCTGCTAGAACTACACCGTTACCATGTGTTCCACGCGCAAGCTTAATAATAATCGGCATACTACCGATATGTTCAATTAAGTCATCGATATCTGTAGTGTTTCTAGAAAAAACCGTTTTTGGAATATCGACACCATACTTAGACAGCAGCTGTAGACTACGGAGCTTATCTCGAGAACGTACAATCGCAATAGAATTTGCCGTAGTGTAGACACCCTGCATTTCAAACTGCCGTACTATCGCACTACCGTATCTGGTCATACTATTTGCGATTCGCGGAATCACTGCATCTACATTACGGAGATCTACACCGCGGTAACTTACCGCAGGATTATCGCGTTCCATGGCTGCATAACAGTTTTTGTATTTAACTACACGAACATTGTGACCACGACTCAGCGCCTCTTCTTTAAGCCGTTTTGTGGAATAATTTGCTGTTCCGTTTGAGAGTATTACTATGTTCATAATTGTATCTCCATTGTATCTGGTTTAGTGGTATATAGCATCCTAGTAATTCCATTCTGCTCGGTTAAATTCACTCAGTTCAACGTTTACCAAAAAGCGTGAACGTAAGATTTTTCGGCCAATTAGTAGTGGGTGACTCATAGAGCTTCTGTCGGTTAGCGTCAGCGTGGCCCGGAAGGTTCTACCTTCAATTACCAACCTAGTACGAATCGTGAAACGCTCTTCTTCATGCCCATTCGAGCTAGTGACCACCTGCTTGAAGAAGTCACTTGTTGATACACGCTTTACTTGGTTATCGGTAATCTTTATTTTGTCTCCCGGTATGACATCGAAATTTAAAATCTCTGCCCCGTTCTCATCTTTTGTAATAACTATATTCTCAGCATGAAGTGCTGATGTGTAGGCACCACTGTCAATTTTTGCAACTATTGAATCGACACCTAGTTCAGGTAGCGCAACGTAGGCTCTTCTGCCAACAGTGCTCATTGGCTTGGTCTTCTCCCTGGTGTGCCTATGCTTTAGCGAACTAGACAATGCAGACGTAAAGGCGACTATGTTCTCTTCAATATTAACACCCGTAACTATCTGTGAGCCCTGATTTACCTCTAAAATAAGGGGCTTATTGGTTTTGGAGTCTATCATTACATCAACACCAGCGATTTTTAAGTCAGCCGCCACAGCTGCTTCTTCGGCTAGAGCAGCCATTCCAACAGGAAGTTCACTTGGTTTCATATATGTTGCTGCGCCACCGGCAGAAGTATTATTCAGGTGCGTACTACCGTCACCCTGTCTAAGCAGCCCAAATGAAGCCTTTCCCATATATACACCCACTCTGTAATCCCCTAGATTCGGGACAAACCTCTGACAGATAAAAGTTATATCCGGGTTACGTGCCAGTATTCCAGTAGCTTCTTTCAAGTTGTGAGCTAAATAATTCGACTTACCTTTTTCACCGAAAGCATCTTTCATAATGAGCGGCCAAAAAGTATTCGGCTGTTCAGATAAAAATTCTGATAGCAGCTGGTGGTTACGTACAAAGTACGTAGTCGGTACTCGTATACCCGCAGACCACATTCTAAACATCTGTGAGAGCTTAGAGATCCCAACATGCTTCGGTAGTCCATCTACATATGGTATTCCCCTATGTTCTAGGTATAGTGTTGTAGCACATGCTTCTTCCGGCATTGACTCCCATGATTTCAAATAGACCATACTGGCTGTGTTGAAATTTATCCCCGATCGTAAATCAACTATCTGAGCAGTCCCGTCTTCAGAGATCGTAAATAACAGATTTTCTAGTGCGCACGTCAAAGTCTCAACACCCTCTAGATTCCCGTATTTCTTGAGCCGACGAGCAAACCCATCATAACGGGTACTACCCGGGTTTCCTTGTTTGCTAAAAACAAATATAACAAGTGGGTTTTGAACTGCCATTATATTGCCCTCTTTCTTATGTAGCTCAGAAGAGCATCCATTTTTGAATCAACATCTGCACCAATTTCAATTTGCGGTGTCTGGTTTACTTCCAAAATATAATGTTCACCAGTTTGAGAATCAATAATCAGATCAACACCAGCAAATGAGCCTCTACCAAGTACCTGCGCCGCATTAACTGCATCGCGTAGTGCCTTTTGTGGAAGTGAGCCTACTGGCACAATCTCGCCATCCGCCCCTTGTGAAGTGTTATTCAGGTGGGTATCATTACCAATTCGTGAACGTTTAAGCACTAACACGACTTCGTTACCTAGTACCAAACAACGATAGTCACAGTTGTTAGGTATAAACTTCTGCGCAATAAAAGTTACTGATTTGTAATCTGAAAGCAGTTTACGAAGCTGATTAAAGTCTTTTACTAGGAAGTTATTATTACCACCATAGCCCTCGGCGTCCTTAAGTATGAATGGAAAGTCGAACGGTCTATCATCGGAACTAAACACCTGCTTAATTTGACGATTACTACTGGTAAACGTGTCCACAATAGGTACGCTGTTATCTGCAAGCTTTGCAATCTCGCCAACTTTAGTGAGTGGAATCATATTCTTAAGCTCTTCACTAAAGTACGGGATATTATTTCGATCACAATATAAAGCCGCAGCGAGCGCCTGTTGTGGTGACTTATACCAAAGCTCAAAGTAGACAAGCCCAAACTCATTGAGATTCATCTGATTAATCGGGTCGAATACTGAAAGTGTGTTGTTTTTAATGACTATGTGCAGCTCTTTAAGTGCGCCTCTTTTAAGGGTTAGCGAGTGACTCTGCGCCCGTTGTTCTAGTGTGGCAAAAAGTTTTTCTATATAGCCAAATCTATGGCTTTTAAAACTAAATAGCACGAGTATTGGCTTGTTCATTGCCCACCTCCATTCATTTCATATAGTGTATCAGCTATGACAGGGTATATATGCTTTGCGGTATGAGGGTTAGAGGAAGTTTGGGGGAGCGTAGGAGTTCTGAAGTTAGCCTCCATGACCCAATACTGATTACCGTCATACAGATAATCAACCGCGGCCACTATTGGAGACTCTGTACCAATAGTTTGTGCAGTTTGCCCAACAATTACAGCAGAATACTCGCACAATGACACATCCACGTCTTGGGTAAGCTCAACATCAACATATACATCGTTACCGTCCAGATACTGCGTATCTTTGGCTGCTATTCGTAATACAGGGATGGTCTGGCAGCCAGTAGAATTTTTTATTACGAATATTCGTAGTTCAGATGGAACATTGTTTTGGCGTGCCAGCTCGATCAGGGCCTGGTCCTCTTTGCTCACACCAACTATTCCACCTGAAATCTTTCCAACACCAAGGTACGGCTGTACTACGCATTCAGCTTTTTGATTAGATGAAAAAACATGTTCCAAAGTACTCACAACATCTTGGCGTGAAACTCTCTGAAAACCAGCACCGAGCCTCCCATTGGCAGGTTTTACTACAAAATCTTCAAAGTTTTCGAGATCTAAATCATCAAGCGACTCATCACTAACTACAGACGTAGGTATACCCAGTTCACCAAAACTTCCAATCATATTAGACTTACTGCGGCCATATTCTTTTACTGATGTCGGATTGAGTTGAGGGACACCAATAGTGTCGATGTACGGATGCGACAACACAACCCGGCTATAGACCGCTACTAAGCCATCCACTGCTGCATGCTCCTCTGAAAAAGACAGCTCCCCGTCTTTAGTAACGCTAGGTGATAGCCAGACTCCACCCTTATCAAACGAGGCCTTGTTCGTAACTACTACATCCAGCCCACGCTCACGTAGTACCGGTAAAAAATTACCCTGATCTAAGGCCTGCCGAACAAAGACACCACCGGCTTCCGGATCTTTGATGACATGCACTCCAATTACTGGCTTTACTGATGTACTCATATGTGTATATTATAGCATATTTATGCATGTAAAGTCAATGGTAGTAACCAAGACATTGTGTTTTATATATAAATTTGACATTATAGGTGCAGAAATACTAATACAGATAAGGAATTTATCATGGCAGAAGCAAAAAAATCAGCACCAAAGGCAGTTAAGCCAGAGGCACAAACTAAAGACGTTGAAGATAACAAGATATATGCAGCCATTGGCTACATTGGAATTTTGTTCCTTATACCACTACTTGTAGCTAAAGACTCTGCGTTTGCACAGTTCCACGCTAAGCAAGCTATAAACCTGTTCATTCTGAGCTTTATCGGTAGCACGGTTGGTAGTATTCTACCGATCATCGGCTGGTTCATAATTCTACCAGTTGTAGCAATTGGTAGCTTTGTTCTTGCAATTATCGGTATTATTAATGCAATTAACGGTAAGATGGAGAAACTTCCGCTTATTGGTGAAATCCAGATTGTAAAATAGTCTTCCTAAGACTATTTAAAAAGTGCCGCTATTACAGCGGCACTTTTGGTTTATATGACTGGGTCCCAGATCAAGTCCGGGATGACACAAAATGAAACTAGCTGAAGAAGCCTTTTTTCTTAGTGCTTCGGATTCCTTCGAGGATCTCTTTTTGGGCTTTTGAAAGATTAATGGGAGTGTCTACAAGCACAGTGACAATGTGTGGACCACGGTTTTTATCTCTCAGATGAGGGACTCCGTGACCAGAAAGTTTGAAGTCAGTACCACTCTGCGTACCTGCTGGCACCTTCATAGTAATCGGGCCATCTACTGTTTGTACCGCTATCTCTGTACCGAGCGCGGCATCTACCATGTCTATATGTTCGTTTGAAAGCACTAAATCACCTTCACGTGTGAAGTGTTTGTGCGGCTTCACATTAAGCTGCACATACAAATCACCCTTATTACCATTCGCGGCAGCCTCGCCGTGTTCACGAAGCCGTATAACAGCACCGTCGTCTATACCGGCAGGAATCTTAATAGTGATTTCTTGCTTGACCCTCTCGACGCCAGTTGCGTGACATACGGTACACGCCTTTTCGGGGATTTTACCTCGTCCATCGCACTCGCGGCATAGAGCAGCCTGCTGAATTGCACCAAAAATAGTATTCATTTGTTGTACTACCTGACCTGAACCTTGGCAAGTCTCGCAGGTTTTAAGCTCATAGCCTGGTTCAGCACGCTTACCTTTACAGTGCGTACAGACATCGTTCATAGAAAGGCTAATCGTTCGTTCGAGCCCAAAAATGGCTTCTTCAAACGTGAGTGTAATTTCAGTTTGAATATCTCTACCCATATCTTCAGATCGGCGCTGGCTTTGCCCGCCACCAAAGAAGCTGCCGAAGATATCACCCAGGCCACCATCTCCAAAATCAAAGTGCATGCTTTGGCCTTGCCCGCCAAATCCTTCAAATGGATTCCCCCCAGGCGCACCACCGTTACCACCAACACCAGCGTGACCAAACTGATCGTATCGCTGTCGTTTCGTTTGATCCTTCAAGACCTCGTATGCTTCACTAATTTCTTTAAATTTAGCTTCATCACCACCTTCTTTGTCTGGGTGGTGTTTTACGGCAAGTTTTCGAAATGCCTTTTTAATTTCATCTGCAGAAGCATCTTTAGAAATTCCGAGTAGTTCATAATAATCTTGCTTGGCCATTATTTATGCGATCCCAATGCAACTTTAATTCCGAGTGCAATCAAAATTACTCCAAAGACCTTTTCAAGCTGGAATCGTATTTTAGAAAATACAGTATTCACCTTAGAATGTGTTAATACCACTGCAACAAAAGCGAACCACATAAATGTTGCAACAGCCATTTCCATGCCATATAGCGCCTTTACGCCAAGCGCAGTGTCTACACTAATTACCTGTGTGAATAACGCCAAAAAGAACAAAGTTGCTTTTGGGTTTAAAGCATTTGTTAAAAAGCCCATCTTGATAGCCTGAGTATCGGACAATGTCTTTTGCTCTGACGGTTCGCCCTGTTCAGATTCAAATGATTTCTTTGCAAACAAAGATTTAAAACCAACATATATAAGGTAACCGGCACCTAGCCATTTTATGATGTTAAATAACATAATTGACTGGGAGATTATTAAGCCGATACCGAGTAGAGAGTACGTTACATGCAGCAGAATACCAAGTGCCAAACCGATCGCTGCAAATATACCGACCCTACGTGAATACACAACTGAATTTCTCAGCACCATTGCAAAGTCAGGTCCCGGGGCCATGACCGCCATTAAATGTATTCCTGCTACGAGTAAAAATTCTCTCATGTGTGTAAATTATCCTATTAGTGAGTAAAAGTAGTCTGAGAACCGTGTAATAATCAGCCCCACAACGAGTAAGTAGCTCAGCGCAATTAACTTACCGGGGTTCTGGGCCAATAACTCACCTACTTTACCTTTTATTACTATATTTTTTTCGCGGAGGTTGAAGGTGAGTGTGGTCCAGAATATTGGAATAGTAACTGCCCAGACGAGCATACAATAGATGCAGAGCTTGCCGATATCATACAACGCCTCATTAATTAACCAACCGATGAAGAACATTCCGAACAGTGACCCCGCCTGAAAGCACCACCAGAACCACTTCTTCTTAATGGTACCCCCCGCAAATAACATCATGCCAACCGTCCAAACCATTGCGAACCCGGCGAGACCGAGAAACGGATTTGGGAACCCGAATGCAGATGCCTGCGGAGATGTAATGACCGGAGAACAAGCCACGACAGGGCTAATACTACAACTTGGAACGTAGTCTGGATTTGCCGCCAAGTGCAACTTCTCTGCTGTTAAGATACCGGCTGCAAGCAATCCGAGGATCCCTCCAATTGTGAGGACCCAGGGAAATACTTGTTTAAACGTTGGTTTTGTAAATTTCTTCATGCTATCCATTGTACTGGATTCCCGCCTCCGCGGGAATGACGACGAATGTAGTTTACTTCTTCTCTTTTTTGTCGTCTTCGACTACTTCACCTTCTACGGCTTCATCTTCTTTTGTTTTTTCTTCACCCTTGGAACTTTCCTCGCTGTTTTCAGATTCCTTCGCGGCCTCTTCGTACATTTTTGCACCGATTGGCTGAATTTTGTCCATCAACTCTTTTGCTGCCGCTTCAATTTCTTCTTTATCAGTTGCGTCAGAATGCTTCTTTGCTTCTTCAACCGCTTCTTCAATCACCTTCTTATCTTCGTCAGAAATCTTATCTTTATATTCATCAGGCATCTTCTGAGCTTGGTAGATTGCGTTTTCTAGAAGGTTCTTCGCTTCTGCCGCATCACGCTTCTTCTTGTCTTCCTCGGCATGTGCCTCAGCTTCTTTTTGTGCCTTTTCGACATCTTCTTTACTCAGGTTACCAGAGTTTTGAATAGTGATAGACTGTTCTTTTCCAGTACCCTTGTCCTTAGCGGTGACATTTAAAATTCCGTTTGCGTCTAGGTTAAAGGTAACTTCAATTTGTGGCACACCACGTGGTGCGGGTGCAATACCATCAAGTACAAAACGTCCGAGTGATTTGTTGTCTGCTGACATTTCACGCTCACCCTGAAGTACATGAATCTCTACCTGTGGTTGACTATCAGCTGCGGTTGAGAATGTTTCTGACTTACTGGTTGGAATAGTGGTGTTACGTTCTATTAGCTTCGTTGTAACTGAACCCATAGTCTCAATACCGAGTGAAAGTGGAGTTACGTCTAGTAGAAGTACGTCCTTTACATCACCAGCAAGTACACCAGCCTGAATTGCAGCACCAACGGCAACAACCTCGTCTGGGTTTACACCCTTAAGTGGTTCTTTGCCAAAAATCTTCTTAACCTGCTCTATAACTGCAGGCATACGCGTCATACCACCGACAAGAATTACCTCATCAACGTCTTTTGCGGTAAGTTTTGCGTCTTTAAGTGCTTTTTCGCATGGTTTTGCTGTTCGTTCAATAAAGTCTTTTACGAGATCTTCAAGTTTTGCCCGTGTAAGAGTGTACTCGAAGTTTATTGGACCATCATCTGCTTGGTCTAGAAATGGAAGATTAATTTCTGCAGCCTGAGCTGTTGAAAGTTCCTTCTTGGCTTTTTCAGCTTCTTCTTTAAGACGCTGCATTGCCATTGCGTTACTACGAAGATCCTTAGAGTGTTCCTTCTTAATTTCGTCCAAAAAGTGGTTTACGATCTTATTATCGAAGTCTTCGCCACCAAGGTGAGTATCGCCATTAGTACTTTTCACTTCAAAAACACCATCGCCGAGTTCTAGCACTGATACATCGAAGGTACCGCCACCAAGGTCGAAGACGACCACGGTCTCGTTCTTACCCTTTTTATCAAGCCCGTAAGCAAGCGCAGCGGCGGTAGGTTCGTTAATAATACGCTTAACTTCAAGACCAGCAATTTTACCGGCATCTTTTGTAGCCTGGCGCTGTGAATCATCAAAGTAAGCAGGTACGGTTATAACCGCTTCATTGACGGTTTCGCCAAGGAATGCCTCAGCATCTGCCTTAATTTTAGAAAGAATCATTGCAGAAACTTCTTCAGGTGTATATTCAGTACCTGACATTTCTACCGCAACACCGTTGCCTTTTTTAACAATCTTATACGGCATAATGTCGTGGTCGTTCTGAACTTCTTTATCACTAAATTTACGTCCAATCAGACGCTTTACTCCAAAAATAGTGTTTTCAGGGTTAGTCACGCGCTGACGATTGGCAGTTGCACCAACAAGACGCTCTTCTTTACCGCCCTTGTCTTTTTTAACCGCAACCACACTTGGTGTCGTTCGATTACCTTCTACATTTGTAATAATTTCTGGTGACCCAGCCTGCATAACTGCAACTGCTGAGTTAGTTGTTCCCAGATCTATACCAATAATTTTACCCATTTATTAGTTCTCCTTTTAGACTTAACATCAATTTACTATATTTAGCAGTCTATAGCTGACATTGCTAATACTATTCTATCATACAAAAATTAGCACTCTCATGTCAAGAGTGCTAAT
>JAGOUG010000011.1 GCA_018061375.1 Candidatus Saccharimonadota bacterium | reverse complement strand
ACTCAGATAAATCTGTCAAAGACGCCAACTTCCAAGCTCAGGTACAAAAGCGCCAACGTCCTGCCAGAACCCTGAGCGCCTTCGAGCTTGAGCTCATGGAGTCAATGCACCAAAAAGTAACCCAACCGCTATTCTCGGTGAACCTTCGTATTTTAGTTTCGAGCCCGGATGCAACGCACCATATTCGTACCCTTCGTTCAGCACTGGACGGCTACTCGGTTCCGCCGTACCAAACGATGAGAATAAAACCGCGACTGCCTATTATCGGTCGGTATCGTCGACGCCTCGCAGATAAACGATTACCTAGTATCCTTCGGAGAAACAGCCTGGTTCTTTCCTCAGCGGAAGTCGCTAGCTTGTATCATTTTCCTTCAAGCCGTATCAGCAAGACAGATAATCTCATTACGTCTCTCAGCAAGAGCTTGCCAGCTCCAGTATCACTCAAAAATGGCGCATCGTTCGATGTTATATTAGGAGAAAATATCCATCACGGCGTTCGCACACCTATTGGGTTAACTGAGCCAGAACGAGAACGCCATGTTTACATTATCGGCGGTACTGGTAACGGTAAAACTACCCTGATGCAGTATTCAATTGTTCAAGATATGCAGAGCGGCAAAGGCGTAGCCATTATTGATCCTCATGGCGATATGGCGGAAACCCTACTGCAATATGTGCCGCCTGACCGAGTACAGGATGTTGTGTATTTCAATCCCGACGACCTGGAATATCCGATTGGCTTAAACCTCCTTGAATTAACGCCCGGAATTACTGGCAATGCGCTTCTTCGAGAAAAAGATATCATTACCGAATCAGTCATCTCCGTCTTTCGTAAGATCTTCTCAGAAGAAGATACCGGCGGTCATCGTATTGAATATGTGCTTCGAAATACCATCCAAACCGCACTGACTATAGAGGGTGCCACGCTGTTTACGGTCTTTGATCTGCTCAATGATACGAAGTATCGCAAGAAGATTCTAAAAACCCTTGAAGATAAAAACCTGATTAACTTCTGGAAGAATGAACTCGGTAAAGCTGGCGATATGCAGAAAGTGAAGATGGCTGCCGGTATCACAGCAAAAATTGGACGCTTTCTGTTCTCGGCATCAGCCAAGCAAATACTTGAGCAACCAAAATCTACCATCGACTTCGATGACATTATTAATTCTGGCAAGATATTAATCTGTAACTTCTCTAAAGGGTTACTCGGTGAAGATACCTCAGAACTCTTTGGCATTACGGTGCTTGCGAAGCTGCAGCTCGCTAGTCTCAGACGTGCACGAATTCCACAGCATGAGCGCCGCCACTATTACCTCTATGTAGATGAGTCTCAAAACTTTGCAACGACCTCCTTTGTCCAGATGCTTTCAGAATCACGTAAATATAAGATGTTCATGGTGATGGCTGAACAATCTACTTCGCAGCAGAAGGATCAACAGATGGTCAGCGTTATCTTAGCTAATGTCGGAACGGTTATTAGTTTTCGAAGTGGTAACCCTGATGATGAGCGCTTATTACTGCCATTGTTTTCACCGAGTATAGAACAAGGCGAGCTGAGTAATTTGCCTGCCTTTAATTTCTATGCCAAATTATCTGCGATTAAGCCTCAAGAACCACTTTCGGGCCAGACAATCCTTCTGCCTGATAAAGGCGACGAGATGATTGCTCAAAAAGCCGTGGAGCTATCTCGGGCTTCGTTTGCCAAGAAGCAAGATGAGCCGACTGCTCCAGATACATCCAAAGAAGATAAGGAAAATACTCAAGCAAATCAACCAGCCGGCGCAGATTCAATAAATACTGAACCGATTATCGATGAGATGTAAGTTTACTGGAGCGAAGCTTTGTACTTGTCTAAGAATTCGTCGTAGTTGAAATCGTTTTCTTTTTCAGCATGGAATGCAAAACGTTCCATAAATTTGAGTAGACCAACAGCGTACTCACGGTTAGCATTCTCGGGATCATTTAGCTCTAAGTATCGAAGTGTCTTTTCAATAGTGGCTTCATCTTCATGAAGGTTACGATCAGTAAATGGATTGGTATCGCTCATATTAACTCTCTTTCGGCAAAAACTTATTGAGACCAATGAAGTTGATTAGGTGTTCAGCTTCGGTCGGTGAATCTGTCCTCCTCATTATCTCACAACTATCGAAATACGACAGTACGTTGAGGCTGCCTTCGTAAAAAATCTGTCGGTCGCATATCACTATCTTGCGATGGTGTTTTACAGTGAAGAGTACCGTCGCTCCGTATTCTTGGAGTAAGGTAATCGCTTGGCTGGCCTGTAATTCGTACTCCGAGTTATGTTCGATTGGGTTCCGGGTGTTGACTATGACCGATACGCCAAGTCTTCGCAGCTTTTTAAGTACCTCTGCGAGCTCTTCGACCCTTCGGAGTCTAATGAATGGACTTTCAATTAAAACGCTGCTGCGCGCCCTATAAATGTCTCGAATAAACTGCTTATCGAATGTATCTTGGTTGTACAGCGTTGAAGGAACTATGAGTCTCATTGCACATCTCCTAGATCAGGCAGATATACTTCTCCTTCTTTTAGTACCATACCTAACGCTTTGAAGCTGTCTCTAAGCCTGAAAAGATCATCGAAAAGGTGTTCTAAAAAAATACTCGTGGGCTCACCAAACAAGAAACTCATCACCGGTGGGTTTTTTGTTTGGTTGATTCTCGCAGAGAATCCGAACCCTCTGGGTTCGATCACCACACGCTCATGCAGAAGTTTACTTCGAGTAAGTGACGCAGGGAGTAGCGAAGCGTCCATCCCGCCGGGGTCACCAAACAGGAAACTGGCAATTAGAGGGTCTATTATTTGTTAGAAAATCTAAATAATACATATGATTGTAGTACTATAAACATATGAATTATCTATTACAGTTTGGAAGTTTCGCGGCAATATTTTTGGCGATTGATTTTGTTTGGCTCTCGCTTGTAGCTAAAAATTTTTATAGAAAAGAACTTGGTCCACTAATGCTCGCAAACCCGAATTTCGTGGCAGCAGGAATATTTTATGTAATTTTTACGGTTGCGGCAGTCATGTTTGTAATTCAACCAGCTGTTGAAAAAGGATCATGGCAACACGCACTCGGTTACGGAGCGCTCTTTGGTCTAGTAACGTATGCAACGTACGATTTAACAAACCTTGCTACCTTAAAAGGTTTCAGCCCCAAACTTGTTGTAGTCGATTTAATTTGGGGTACCTCGGTAACCGCAGTTACTTCCATACTGTGCTACCTCGCTGTTCAGAGACTTAGCTGATAATAGTTTGAATTAAAAAGCCCGCTATTTTGTTGGATCTTGTAATACTTGTTTAATGAGCTCAATAAGATTAGTTGGAGTTACGTCGGCTTTTATAAGATACCCATCGGCAAGTTTTTCTATATGAGCGCGATCTTCGGGAGGCTCATTGAAGTTAGTGGTAACAATTATTTTAGTAAGGGGTAGACCTGAGCCGTCTTTCCCTCTTAGCGCTTCTAGTATTTCTACTCCGTTTTTATTCGGGAGCATAATATCTAGTAGTACGACGTCGTAGACAGACTCCTTTACCGTCTGCACTACATCACTACCGTCTGAGATCACGGTTACATCATAACCAGCCTTTTTAAGTGTACGTTCGTATATATCTGCTATAAAGAAGTCATCTTCTACGCATAAAACTTTAGTCATCGGGATCTCCTTTTTAAGTTATTTTCTGTATAGTGCATGATTTTTGATCCAGCCGTGGCTACCGCGAACAATACCGTCGGTTTTATTATCGCCAGTGCGAAGTGATTCAGCAACCGATTTATAGGTTGGCAGTGTAAAGCCAAAGGTTGCGCCTTCACCTTCGGTTGATCGTACCCATATACTACCACCGTGTGCCTCGACAATAGTCTGCGCAAGGTACAGGCCAAGTCCTGTACCGCTTACAGCGTGCTCTGTTTTATGTGAACGATAAAATTTTGTAAATAAGTTATTGATGATACTGGCTGGTATTCCAACTCCAAAATCTTGGACGGTTGTTTCGATAACATCGTCTTTTTGTTTGACGGTGACTATGATTTTACCGTTTTCTTTACTGTATTTAATGGCATTGTCGATGAGGTTGCCAATAACGTGCCCGATTGCAGTACTGTCTACGGCGGCGGTATCGATGCTTGCTGGAAGTTGCAGTACGAGGTTTCTGTGGTGTGCCTTAGCCCGAATAGCAAGATCTTGACTTGACTGTGTAAGTAGATTAAGCCAATCTACCTCGCTGCGCATAATCTCAAAGTTCTGTTTTTCAATTCGCGAGACGTTTAGTATGGTATCGATATAGCCAGAAAGTTGTTTGGCGGATACGCCCATCCTAATAAGTAGTTCGTTGTGATCAGCGTCCAGCGATGTTCCCAGATCATCCTGAAAGATATCTATGAGGCCACGCATAATTGTAATCGGACCTCTGAGTTCGTGTGCAGCAAGTGAGATGAATTCCATCTGTTTTGCAAGCCCTTCATAGTCTTCTGTACGGTCGATGAAAAGTAGTACTAAGCCGTAGTTTCCAGAAAGTTTATTGTTATATCTGCAAATAATGTCGTAGGCTAGCGTCTTGCCACTTTTCTCTATCTCTACCATTGGCAAGTAAATTGTATCTTCAGTACCAGACGTATGAGCGCTCTCTAGCCACTGCGTTAGTTTAATCTGCCTCCCATTAGACTTTAATTGCTCTAGTTTTTCTAAAACCATCTCCTGCGAAATCGCAGATTCAGAACTGAGTCCGAGTAGCATTTGCGCTAAAAGATTTGTAGTTGTCTTACCATTACCATCTTCAAAAGCTACAAATCCTAGTGGTAAACTTTCAATGATTGCTTGATCTAACTGATCGCCAGAGCTACTAGTGGTTACCGAATTATTTACTTTTTCATGCAGCTGAATGATCTCGCTATGCATTGCATCGAATGGCGCATGGAGACGGTGTGTTCCTACTATCGCTATGATGCTACCCATAACAAGCGTTGCAAGTAAAGTAATTACTACTGATTTGTCGGTACTAAGTCCAAGTGCCCAGTGACAAATACTAAATGTGATAAGTCCAAGAACTATATTTACGAAATGGCTTAGAAATAGAATTTTTAGAAGCCATGATTTTTTAATTGTAAAAAAGTTTTGGTCCATAATTTATTGCCAGGTTGGCGTTTTGCCAATATCTACGACTGTTATCCAGGTTTGTCCGCGCACTAGTTTTATGTCTTTCCCGGAGGCGTCCTTAAAAGCAATTTGAGCTTTTTTGCTAGCCTTGTTCCAGGTTCCGGTTACTACTGTTCCATTCTGAAAAATGGTCGCCTTGCCAGTGCCAATTGTTTTGTACTGTTCGCGGTAGCCGTCTTCAAATACCTGTGAGATTGGCGATTCCATAACGATTATAGTGCTCGGGGTTATGGCACCCTTTTCTCGGTCAGTGTGAATTTTACCACCCTGTGAGCGCGCATATGTGTTTGTGGCGGCATCGTATGTATAACTAGAATTGTAAAGGGGGCCACTGACCGTAACGGTGATTTTTGTTGCAGGTACTTGTGTAGTCGCAGTTGTATTGTTTTTTGTCTTAGATACTTTCTTCACAGTATCTTCGGTTCGGGGGAAGCCTGTAAATGAACTGCTTGTATAGCCCTTCTTCTGATTGAGGGCATCGAGTCGTTCGAAACTGGTGTAGACGTTATGCGGAGCATAGCGGTCTTTGGCACGCCAGTACGAATTACCATTAGAAAACTGGTCGATGTCTTTATAATCACCGTTTCTAATTTCAGCGAGCGCCTTCACTGAGCCACCAACATGAGCGACAGACGGATCGAACGGGGCCAACCAATCAATGTAGTAAGGTCGGAGCGACCGTACTGGTCCAATAAGCTGTGGTTGATCTTCTTGGTGGAGTGTTAGAAATCGTGTTATTCCACCTTCTGCTATGGCTTCAAATACTACCCCCGCCTCTTTCAGCCCGCTCTGTGGACGTGATTCAGGGCTGTTTTCTATCATAATTGCAGTGACGGGTCGTTTGGCGGCATCTTCACTCACCTCAGCACCTGTTAAGGGCGAATATATTTTTTCAACCTCTTTCTTTGCTGTAATTGGGTCTCCGGTAGAACTGTAGAATACCAGACTATTTATGCCGTAAATGTATGATCCACCTATGCCTAGTGCAAGTATGACTACTGCGATTAACACAAGTATTCTGTGGGAATGGAGCCAGGTGTTGGTTCTTTGGAATCGTAGCTTTTTAATATCAGGATTTACAGTATGACCTGGACTGTAATTTTCATACTGATTAAATGGTGTAGCGTTTTTATTTTTTTCGTGATTCATACTGCTTATGGTATCAGATGGTTATATCTGGTACAAGGTAGCAGCAACGCTTGTTGCAAGATTAAGGCTACTCACCCCTTCTTTCATAGGTAAGCGCACAATCTCGTCTGACTGAGCCAGTAACTTCTCACTGATACCGTGTCGTTCGGTGCCAAAAACTAATATCGAATTGCTAGAAATTGATGTAAAATTGATGTCCTTCCCTGTTGGGTCGAGTGATATCAGTGGCCTAGATTTATGTGTACGCATGAATGACGGTACTTGACTGAAGTTCATCACTGGGATCGCCCAGTGAAGGCCTGCTGCACCGCGGATTATGGCAGGATTCCAAATGTCGAGCGGGCCGGTAATTACAACTGCGCCTATATCAGCCGCTGCAGCAACTCGTATGACAGCACCAATATTTTCTAAATCGCGCGGTTCTTCAAGTAGTACTATCGGTTTATCTATATCTATGTCTTTGAATGCATATAATCTTCTTTTTGCGAGTGCGATAACGCTTGTACGATGTGGTCGAGGGCTTAGTTTATTGAACGTCTCTTGGTCTACCTCTGTCACATCCTTCAAAATTTCATTTTTAACATCATCTGCTAATTCTGCAAGCAGATCAGATAGCATGGTGATATCACATGTGATATACATATCAATTTTTGCACCAAAACGCACCGCATGTTTGAGTGCTTGCACCCCTTCTATGATTGCGATTTCATCGTCAGAACGGCTTTTTTGGAACAGGTCTATTAGTTGGCTCGATTTCATCAGCATCGCTACTTTAGTGCATTGATCGACTGTTGCAACCGCGAAAGTACCCTGTCTTTTCCAAGTACTGCGAGTGTGTCGGCAAGGGCTGGGCTGGCTGGTGACCAGGTAGTCGCTATTCTGATGATGCTAAATAAAACTGCTGGTTTTTCATCTGTTTCTACAAGTAAATCGTTGAGTCTTTTTTGGATATCTTCAGTTGAAAAATCACTTAGTTCTAATACTGCTTGAGACTTTTCTAATAGCGCCCTCAGCTCGGAGAGTTCACGTTTTTTGAGCTGTTTATTGCCCGTTATGAGATCGATATTAATTGGTAGATCTGTATAGAAGAACTGAGTTAATTCTGGAATTTCACCAAGATATTTAAGGCGCTCTTGAATGAGTCCAATTACCTGCTTGTTGTATGACTCTTCAGATTCGGCCGCTTCTGCAGGAAGGTACGCTTTAGAGAGGCCATGCAGCGAGTCTACGCTGAGTGAGCGAATAAAGTGGCCATTTACCCAGTTGAGACGTCGCATGTCGAACTGAGCGCCACTCTTACCTACTCTATCGAGGCTGAACTTCTCGATAAGTTCGTCACGAGTAAACACCTCTTGCTCGGTGCCATCGTTCCAGCCGAGTGTCGCGATAAAACTGATAAGTGCGTCTGGAAGATAACCCTCTTTGATGTAGTCGAGTACGTCTTGAGCGCCATCACGCTTACCAAGTTTTTTGTTGCCCTGCTCATTTAAGATGTGCGGCATAGTAGCAAATGTTGGCGGTGTGACTTCAAGCGCTTCGTAAAGATTGAGATAGTTTGGTGTACTTGATATGAACTCTTGACCTCTGATAATGTGTGAGATCTGCATCTCGGCGTCATCAACAATGTGTGCAAAATTATAGGTTGGGTAACCGTCTGACTTCATTAAGATGAAGTCATCAACGACCTCTGGGCCAGTCGATAAATCCCCCATCACCTCATCATGCCACTCATAGGCTCTAGGATCGGATTTTAGTCGGAGCGGTTGTGTACCATCCCACTCAGGGGGGCTCTCTGGGCGGTGATTGCGGTATAAGAACGGCTTTTTGGTCTTCTGAGCCTCCTCGCGAAAGGCTTGTACTTCTTCTGGCATGTATGGGTCAGCATAGGCACGGCCGGCGTCAACGAGCTTCTGAGCCCACTGTTTGTAGGTGTCGAGTCGTTCGGATTGTTTGTATGGGCCATACACGCCGCCTGCTTCAATACCCTCGTCTACATCAAGGCCTAACTCTTTGAAGCATCGTAGGATATGCTCAGCCGAACCTTCAACCTCACGTTTTTTATCTGTATCCTCGAGACGCAGTACAAAAGTTCCACCTGCGTGCCTAGCTACCAGCCATGCAAATAAGCCAGTGCGAAAATTACCAATATGCATAAAGCCAGTTGGGCTTGGGGCAAATCGAGTTCGTACTGGTTCAGTCATGCCCTCAAGTATACATCATCAGATAAGAATATACCTGTCGTCCGTGACAGCTACATACTTGTTGCGAGTTCAAGTATCTGCTTTGTGTCGAGCTGAGAATTTTCTGCTTTGATGCTGTAGAACTTACCGCCGTTTACCCATGCCGCGTCACCACCGTTGAATATATATATGGTCAGGCCACGATCTTGATATGTTAGCGGCTCAACGGTGCTGTTTTTTGCCACGTAGTTCTCCTTTAATGAGGCAGAGTCCCAGGTGGTCGGTTGTTGGCGAATACTAAAACGTCTATCGTCTGTATTAGAGCCGAAGTTAATTACTACTTGGCCCGGGCTGTAAGCAATTGGGCCACTAAGCCCGTAGCCTGCAGGGGTCTCTGAAGGCATTGAGGCAGCAAATCCTGCTCTACTTGATGCAAACTTCATAGAAAGCGAAGGAACGTTCAAATATGCTACGTATCCGGCAAGTACAAGTGCGGTTAATCCTGCGACTGCAAAGTGGAATATTCTAGATTCGCCATGTCTTCTACTTTTATGCTTTTTTTGTGTAGGCGCTGTATGCACAGAAGCTAGACTCTCGGTAATTAGTTGGTGTTTTACAATTTTTGAATGTTGTGCGGCACTTAATTTTTCTGCGGAACTAGAGATTTTGGCGATCGGCACAGTAGCCACAGCCTCTGGTTTTACTAACGGCGCGGATGTATGTGTTGGCTGTGATGTAGTGGCCCCGCTTTTTATAGTAGAAGCACTAAAACGAGAAATAGCCGCAGAACGGGTTGCTTCGTTCGCACGCTGAAGTCGCTGTGGTGAAATGCCTGAGTTCTTCTTTTCGGTCTTCTTTGATACGACTGAGTCTGGGACGGCAATCGTAGGCTTCTTTACGCCAGATCTGTTGAGTGTACCAGATTTACTGAGTGCTCTGTGGGCTGGCTTTGTAGTGTGCGCGATAGTCGGTTTTTTAGCTTGAGCCGGAACAGGTTTTACTGCCTTCTGTTGACTCGGGATTTTTTTTGTGACAGATACGGTCTGCTGTTTACTCTGAGGGTGGCGTGCAAGTCCATCTACAAATCCGTTACCTCTTTTTTGAATCTGTGACGTTTTTTGCTTAGGGGTAACTTTTGCTGATGGCTTCACTGACTTTAATGCAGGAGTCTCTTTTTTGTGAGTCGATGGTTCAGAAACGAGCTCGCCTGTTCGGGCGTCGTAGGTTTTACCATTTATATTGATAGTGTTGGTTGCTTTCATATACTCCTGCAAAAAGCGTTTATGCTTCTATAATGCTGCCTATAATAGTAACCCTGAAATTAGACAAGCGCAAGTGGTATGATAGATGTGTGCATAGAGTAAATATTAAAACAAACCGAACGGTCGCACTCAGAATTTTGGCGTACAGTGTCACGATTGTACTTTCAATCTTGACGACTATTGTTTTGCTGTATGTTGCACTCGGGTATAGGTTTGATTCTAAGAGTGGTAACGTTGTACAAAATGGGCTACTACTGGTAGATAATAAACCTGAAGCCGCACAAATATACATAAACGGCACCTTAGAAGATAGTCAATCACCAGGCCGCTTTGTATTACCTGTCGGTAGTTATGAACTGAGTCTAGAACTTCAAGGCTATAGAGGCTGGAAGAAGCAGCTACCGATTAAAGCAGAAGGCGTAGAAGAGGTGTCTTACCCGGTATTGATACCAAAAAAGCTGAGTCCAAAAACTCAGATTGATATAGCTCGCCCAGAGTCTGTATCTCAGTCTATCGATAACAAAAAGTTGCTGTATCACGTTGCAGGCGAATCGGTACTTCGGAGTATAGAGCTAGACCCAAAGCAGCCAAAACTTTCAGAGCTTACACTTTCAAGTGCCTTTAAGCGTGAGGCTGGAAACGTAGGTTCAATTTCGTTTGTAGAGTGGTCTCTGAATAACAAACATACACTAATTAAGCAGACTTTGCCGAGCGGAAGTTCGTCAATTATTTCTTTAAATATCGACAAGCCCGAAGAGGCTGTAAATGTAACTGATTTATTCGCTACGGTATCACCAACAGATGTTCATTATGATGGTAATAAAACAGATAAAATATATGGCATACATCAAAATACACTCCTGCGTTATGATTTAAAAAATAAACTGACGGAAACAGTACTAAAAAATGTACTGAGCTATCAACCATATGGCGATACACTTCAGGCATTTACTCGTCTGAGTAAAGACGGTCTTTCAGTTGAAGCTGGTATTCGTAGCGAAAAGTCTGTAGCGGTGTTAGAACGATTCGCTGATATTACTGTGCGTCCAATTATTGCGTATGGAGAATACGATGATCGAGGGTACCTTGCAGTGACAAATATGAGTTCTCAAACAAGTCGTATATACCGCGACCCGCTCGATACTCCAATCTTAAAAAAGCAATTGCCGTTTGTTATTCTTCCCTCACCCGATATACAAAGAATGGTATTTAGCCCAAATAATCAGTATGTGTTCATGCAATCTGGTCAGAACTTTGTAACGTATGATTTTGAAAATACTAGGCAGAGTAACTTCACGATTAGCGAGCCTTTTAGTACTGTTCCACTTCGTTGGATCAATAATTCACATATTTCGTTCCAAGTAGCAGATTCTCAGATGTATTTTGTAGAGTTTGACGGTGCAAATAAAGAGGCTCTCGTGAATACAACTGATGGGCGTCTGTTTTACTCATCCGATCTACGAAGTGCCTACCGAATTATCAGTTCAGATAAAAAGACTACGCTCGACCACATTCCGTTAACGGTTGAATAAACGGTCCCATAGGCTTGGCGCAACGCTTGGGAGTGGATTTGTACTACTGGTATCAGTCTGAGTATTTTCATTCACTACTGCTTGGTCTGGGTTCGGATCTATCTGAACTCCTTGTACGATGAGCCTGTTCACATTGGTTCCTGGAGGATCACAGGTAAATAATGTTACGGTCGGAACATCAGTTTGGTTGAGTGCCGAGGTTTCATTTGGTCGGATAATCTTATTGGCTACAGTGACTTTGTACGTGTAACGGGTTCCGCCGTAATTTAGGTAGAATATGTCGCCAACCTGCAGTTGTTTAAGATTCACAAATACGTACTTATACTTACCTGGGTTGAACACGTTATTACTTGAGTGTCCACCGATTACTACATTACCCTTTGTGCCGGGGTTTGCTGTGTTCCCAAGCCGCACTACGCCACGCTCGAGCGCTTTTTGGTAGCTCGGTTCATCTACGCGTGGCTCGTCGTACACTACTGGTACTTCAACACCAATTTTTGGGATGATTATTTTCGGGTCAGGACCGACAGCTGCCGATGCATTCGGTTCAACTATTACCGGTGTTGTGACTACGTTTCCTGGGGCAATATATTGCTTAACTTTCCCGATCATTACCTGGTTGTAGTTCAGGGTCAGAAATAGAACTGCCACGAGCATAGCACCGATGAGTGGCTTAAAGTGGCTACTTGACTGTACTCTTTGTCTACCCTTTCGTGCGGTGGTTCGTATTTTTTCTCGGAGTTCTTTTGTTATTTTTTTAGAATCTGAGAGTGGTGGCTCCGTCTCTTTTTGGGCGAATACCGCCTGTGCGTTTATTACCGCAGCTTGTGATTGTCTGCTTGCTTCTAACTGCCCTCTTTGTTGTTGCCACCAGCCAGAATAATAACGGTAGAAATATTGGTGATAATACTGCTGCCATGCGGTGTGGTATTGTTGCCAATCATACGGTTCTTCTCGCATGACATGCTGTGGTTGCTCAGCAACGTGTTTTTGCGGTTCGACGTGATTTTTAGAGTGCTTTAAGTGAGTTGGCTGGGATGCTTGAGGCTCTGGCTGCTGCTTTGGCTCGTTGGGCTGACCGTCACGCAAATAGGTTCTATCTAGCTGTGTTCTAGCTAGCTCGGCAGCGCGCGTATCGTCACCAGTATGCACTGCACGTTCAGGCCATTGTATCGGTGGCCTTTGCGGTACCCCTCGCGAGTGCGGTGTACGATTTGAATGTGTGGTATCTTCTGTGTGTTCGTCCATAGTTTAAACTGGTGTGCCCGTGCTTATCTTTCCCCTATAGTGTACAATTATTACGCTACAAACTAAAGCTTGTGGCGCTTTCTGGGCGAGTGGCGGAATGGTATACGCGCACGACTCAAAATCGTGTTCCTTCGGGATTGAGGGTTCAAGTCCCTCCTCGCCCACCAAATAAGAGTGACCACGATGTGGTTGTTTTTATTTGGTTAGTTGATGATTACTTGAACCCGGTAGGGTGAGAACTGCCTGGGGCAGTTAGCAAGGAAATCTTTCAGATTAGCAACATGTTGCTAGTATGTAAGTTTCGGGGTCGCAGGATGTGACCAAGTCCCTCCTCGCCCACCATCTAGTTGAAAAATAGTACATAAAATGGTACTATTTTTTTATGTCTCAAGAAAAAAGTGATTTCGAAGTTGCATATAATGAGGCTTTTGTCTCCGGCACTGGGTTTGAATTTGACCCTCAGTCTGATGATTACGAAGAGTTCGTAACGAATTTTTTAGACAAACCTGGTGATGAACCTTACATTCCTTTTCTACCTAAGTACGAAATTTCAGTACTTAAGCACCCCTACGCTATTACATGGCAGGAGTCTGACTATCGTGAACAAGCTCGGATTGCATATTTTGGGAGATGCTTAATTGAAACGGCAAAAAGATCTTTAGCGTCTAACCCACTCTGGCAAACCGAGTCAAAGAAAGACGGCTTGTTGTATCAAGTTGGTGACTTTCTACAGTTTGCACGTTGGGTTGAGCAACATCCCGAAGACCTTGATCCAGATCGATCGGCTAATCCTGATGTGGCTTCGCCACTGCGTTTTGTAGATTGGCCGTATGGTGAACATATTAATTGCTTGGGGCAGTCTATTGCACTTGCTGCGGCAGCAGAACTTAATGGTACTGAATTTGTATACGCAAATGAACTTTCAGTATCTACTGCAGTGGTTGCTGAGCAGCACCTAACTCTAGCAAAAGAAGTCGAAAAAATCTCACCATATTTCTTCGAAGATGAGTCTAATACACAGAGATTGTTAAATTTTATGGATATCATTCGTGGAAGTGAAAGGTATAAAGGTGTGTTGAGTGGGTTCAATACATCTGCAATCCAATCTGTTGATGAACTGCGTGACTTCCATCATTTTATACTTACGCGAGAAAAAGAAATTATTGAAGACGAAGATGGTTTTCAAGAGCTTCATATTACATATGAGCAACTCGATCCGTATGCACTTACTGCGGGTGTCGCATACGTTGACGGTGACGATATTATTGAAGATATTCTTGTAGACCCCGAGAATGTTGTTGTTATTGATTCACACGATGCAATTTATGAAGCCTTTAGGGATCTGAATCGTGCTGTTAAAAAGGCTAAGCAGCTGATCACTCGTAACAGAAAGTTTACCGGTGGAGTATATTCAGAAGATTTAACTGCTGGTGTCCGCGAAATATGCTTAGAGCTGCTAGACGGCGATAAGTACCTGCCATTTGACGCTGATTTTACACCTGATGTGTACCTGAGTAGTCTTGAGAGAATGTTACGTGCATCGCTCGATTCACTTAGAGTAGAAGCTGCATGCGGTTCCGAGTTAGCAACAAAGCTACTACAGATGAGGTATAACATAATTGAAGCAACTCAAGAAGAATTTACACAGCTAGACGTTGAGACCCAGAGTAAAATTATAAAGCTTGAAAAGAATAATACGAATGCAGCCGCTGCAATGCGTAATGTCGGGAATGAATTGCCACTCGCAATGGTAATGCAGGTATATACTGACATGTTGCATTTTGTATGGGATGTCAAAAATTGGGGTACAGCTTGTTCGGCTATGGAGCTTGCCGATCCCGAGCTTATGATCGGTGCGATGTACTTAAACCACTATGCAAGTCATAGAAAAGATGGTAGAATAAATGTAGCTCGTTATCTCGTTCGTTACACAGCAAGTCAGTTAATCTGGCAGGCTGCACAACTTGATGGCGAAAGTGCAGAAGACCCGTCTCTGGAGGCCGTTGGTGAATTGGTGGCTCGTCTACCTTCTCGACAACATCACCCTAGACTCGCGTTGAATCTGCGAACCCCAGTACCCCAACTCTGACCGGGAGGTCAATACCATGCGCAAGCTGTCCGCGGCTAGGGCCGCAGATCAGATCGACACCCTCATCCGAGGCAAGCACTATTCCACCCCAGAGGAAGTCGCCAAGCGGCTGCCGGAACTCGAGCCGGGTGTGGCTGAGTACAAGAAGCGTCAGCAGGCCACCCGTTCGACGGGATCGGGCTGCGCCACCCTCACCCGGTAGGTCGGGACGCGAGGGCTTGCCGCACAGTGTGCGGACAGTACAGAGCTACGGTGCTACGGCACTAAGTCTCGTACTGTCCGCACCTGGGCATCTTTTTAGCAATTAGTGTATCGGTTTAATTCGCCAGAAGATGGGCGAATTTTTGTTTTAGTTTTGTAACTTTTGGGTTGATTATTATTTGGCAATACGCCTGTTCCGGGTGGGTGTCAAAATAGTTTTGCTGCTCGGCTTCTGCGGGCCAGAATTCACCCAGCTGTTTAATTTCAGTTACAATCGGCTTATCCCAGAGTGGTTGACCAATTTGACTGAGTGAATTTTCTGCAGTAACTTTTTGCTCGGGTGAGCTGTAGAGAATGATAGATCGATATTCAGGCCCGATGTCGGCACCTTGCTGGTTTAGGGTTGTTGGGTCGTGGAGCGCCCAAAATATTGATAGTATCGTCTCGAGTGTAACGTACTCTGTATTAAAGGAAACTTTTACGACTTCAGCGTGATCATTCCCCGGCTTATGGAGATCCCAGTACGTTGGGTTTTGTTTTGTGCCACCAGCATAGCCGCTTGTAACACTGGTGACTCCCTTCACTCTTTGGTAGAGTGCTTCAAAACACCAAAAACAACCCCCGCCAAGTACTATAGATTCAATCACGAGCTCCTCATTAAGTGTGCGCAGTGTGTGAGTGCCTCAAATGGTTGGCTTGGATACCATGTTAGAAAACAAGCTGCGTGGGTAGCGAATGGATTTCGCCAATGAGCTGGTTCGTCATCAGACACCTGTGTTTTGGTGGTACTCACCTTTCCGCCTGATGCGACTATAAACTGAGATTGGTGAAGTGTGACTATAGAACATGAGTACTTGGTTGTAATTTCGTGCAGAAGATCCACGAGCTTTACGAGATCCATAGTGAATGAGATTGGAGTTGGTATGTCAGAATTTCGAATGAGTGTTTGCAGCTGCGCAATACTGAGTATGAGTGTTGTTTTTGGCCGTTCAAGCAGAAGCACGGCATCTGAAGAGAGAGTATCTACGGCGTCTCGGGTTAGTACGATTTGGTCGGAATATGAAATGATTAGTTCTTCTAGTAGAAGCGTTGTTTGTGAATTGCGGCCAACATCTCCGGGTAAGAGTACCGTATCAGCCCATAGTGCATATTCAATTAACTCGGTAGCTCCATCTTTTGCAAACTCACCGCTTGGAGTACTTGGTAGAAAGAGCGCGTCAAACGGAATATCACCAAGTAGTTTTTTTGTTTTTGAAGGCAATGCAACTTTTGTAGTACCGATACCAAGGTTCTGTGCAAGTATATAGCTTTGTGCTGGTGCTGCGAGGGCATGTACGTTCCCGCCGACAATAAGTAACCTACCAGCTTGATCTTTACGTTCAGGTTTGTTCCATTCGAGCTCTTCAAAGAGCGGCTTGTCGCCTTGTCTATGCCAAAACGTATGTTCCATTAGCTTCCTCCAGTTCGTAGACCATATTCTTCCGTTCGATTACTATCTTCCAGCCGTGGTTCTTTGCTTCATCAAATAAGTTTTTATCTGGATTGAAGGCAATCGGATGTTCTACCATAGCGAGCATTACTGCGTCACTTTTGCTATCACCAACTGCATAGCTTCCAGCGAATGTGAGATTATTTTTCTTAACAAGATCTCGCAGGGCCGTTTCTTTATCGTGGCTTGTCACCTTGACCTCACCACTAAACTTACCGGCATGTCTCCTGTACTCCGTGGCACTATAATCATCAAACCCATAATGGGTGGCAATTTTAGCTACAAGTTCTTTTTGTGATCCCGATACTGCTAACAGTACATACCCCTTCTTTTTTAGGTCTAGCACTAAGTCGCGCGTGTATGTGTAGACCTGATCTTTATATTCTGTAATAACCGAGTCGGTCATCTGATCAAACTCTGCTGGGTCAAGTCTGGCGATTGCTTTGTCATACAGCTTTATAAGCGTCGATTCATAATCATAGAAACCATCCGGTCCTTCGCGTCGCTTCCACTTCATACGGGCTTCATGAATGTCAGTATGTGCCGTATCACCAAGCGCACCGCTTTTAGCAAGTTTATCTACTACGGCATGGAACAGCTGCCACCGAATTAAAGTTCCATCAATATCGAAAACTGCGAACTGCTTCTGCTGCTTAGTCATTAAATGCCTCAACTTCTGTGACGGTATGCTCGGTTACCTCATTTGAATCATCCATAGTAAATTGAGCGGTAATTTTTTTACCTTCGAGTACTTTTGGAAGCCAATATGGGTCATCTGACCAGGTTTGATCGTAAGGAATTTCACTTGTATTAAACCACTGTGGTGCCATCTCTTCAGACTCTGCCTGTTCGCCCTCCCACTTTGTGCAGATGTATACATGTACGAACATTATTTTTCGTTCGTCTTCGTGTACTTCGTTAAAGGTAAGTTCTGCAACTTTTTCATAGTTTATAGGAGTAACTGAGATTTCTTCCTGGCATTCACGAATTAATGCCTCTGTAATTGATTCGCCGGGCTCAACTTTGCCACCAACACCATTCCACTTGCCGACCCCAAATCCTCGCTTCTTCATGGCGAGTAGAATCTGATTGTCTCTTCGTAAAAACAGAAGGGTCAGTTCTTTTCGCTTCATATTTTGATCTCAATACTTACTGGGCAGTGATCTGAACCCATGACGTCTGCATGTATAGACGAGGTAGTAATTTTATCTGCAATACTTTTTGAAGCCAGCCAGTAATCTATGCGCCAACCAACGTTACGAGCGCGAGCATTCGCCCAGTGAGTCCACCAGCTGTAGTGGCCGTTACCCTCAGTAAATATTCTGAACGTGTCTATAAACCCTGCCGCAACAAAGTTATCAAACCCTTCACGTTCTTCATTTGTAAAGCCGTGCTTTCCGACGTTTGGTTTCGGGTTAGCCAGGTCATCTTCAGTGTGAGCTACGTTTAAATCACCAGAAAATAGCACTGGTTTGGTTTGCTCAAGCCTCTGCATATACGCCAAAAAAGCAGGATCCCAGTGTTTATGCCGAAGTTCTAAGCGCGAGAGATCTCCTTTTGAATTAGGTGTGTACACGGTTGCAACATAGAATTCTTTAAATTCAGCAACTATCACACGACCTTCATCATTCGGGTTGCCGTAGGTATCACCAGTTACTTTAAAGGTATCAATTATATCTTCTGGAAATCCATTAGCTACACTGAGAGGCTTCTTTTTTGAAAATATGGCAGTGCTCGAGTAGCCTTTCTTGACAGCCGAGTTCCAGTACACATGGTAACCAGGAATCTCAAAATCTATTTGATCAGGTTGCACTTTTGTTTCCTGTAGGCACAAAACATCGGGTTGGTGTTCTTCGAGAAACGGCAGGAATATGCCTTTGTTATTTACTGCTCTGATCCCATTCACATTCCAACTGTATAACTTCATTACTTCTATTATACAACTTAAATGTAGTTAGGATCGAATTAAATACGATTGGCGGTGGCCAGCAGGGGTGCGCTTGAAGGCGCACTACCCTGCTGGCCACTACCGCTCGTCAGTTTGCTACTTCACCACCTCGCGGTGGCCTGCAGCTAGTTGCCGCCCTCCTCTTCGAACAGGTCCTGCTCGTCGAGTTCACCGTCGGTGTAGGCATCACGTGCATCGCCGACCAGGATCACGCGGGACATGTAGTCCAGCGCTGCCTGACCCTTGAGCACTTCACCCGTACCCAGATCGACCGCGTCGAGCGTGTCGGTTGGGAAGTTGTTCTTGATGCCCTGGTTCCAGACGTTGTCTTCCTGGACCCAGGTGTCGAATTCCGCCACCTCGTTGAAGAGACGATCCTGCGCACCTTGGTATTCGTCCCGACAGCCGACCACGATGGTCTGCAGGTTCTGGAACGATGCCTGGTCGATGCTTGGATAGGCCTCTTGGACCATCGAGAACAGCTGCCCACCACCGATCGCATCAGCGGCGTTGGTGGGGTTGCCGTCTTTGTCGACGTAGCGCGCTGAGGCGACATCGACCAAGATCGACTTCAGCTGTTCGAACTCCTGCTCGGTGACCTGGGCCGCGGTGCGACCCTGGTCGAGACAGGTGCTGAGCGAGTTCTGAGCCGACTGGTAGGTCTTCTCCACTCGCTCCTGTCGTCGCTCTCCCTGGTTGTCGACGCCCTTGCGGTACGACCACACCGAGAGGCCACCGACGATCAACGCCACCATCACGATGATGGGGACGAAGACCTTGGGCTTCTTCATGCTGTTGAGGATTTTTTCGGTATCCACGGTTTTTTGTGCTCTCTTTCAGTTGCAGTGGGCTTCTTGGGGACTTTGGGTGTTACCAGGTGCGGTAGCGGTATCGACGATCATGCACGCGTTGCCGGTGACGATCTTCTTGTCCGCTACGGTTAGCGAGCCAGCCAAACCACTCGAAGTAGTAAGCCAGACCCCATAGCACGAGGGAAATCAGGAAGACAATGGACCCCATGGTCAGCTTGGCACCAGTGCTCGGTTGGAGCTTGGAAACCAGATGGCTGAAACCAAGGCAGGACTCACCGTCGTCCTTGTCTTCACATTCCATGCTTGCTCGAAGGAAGGGGAAATCCCGGAGGATCACCCCTTCAATTACGCCCGGCGTTTCGGCCAGGGTCAACTTCGGCTCAGCGTTGTCACCAACCCCCTTCATTTGCATGCGGGGGTTTCCAATGACTTTTTCAGGAGTGAAAGGTACTTCCGTACCCTGGAATCGAGTTGAAATCGCTTCCAGCATCACTTCGTTGCCATAGGGCATGCCGGTAGACGCTTCCGCCCACTGGACCTTGTTCCCTGTGACTCCGACCACGATGATGACTGAGTTCTTCGCGATGGCCTTGCGACCAAAACGTTCTCCCAGCCAGTGTGCCTTGAGTGCATTGACGTACTTCACCTTGCTGGTGACAAGTTTGGCATCGATGATGACCATGTGCACGTCACCACGAAGACTCATTCCGAGGGCGGCATTCAGTCCGTTGAGGGACTCCTGCCACTTCTCTTCTCCAACTGGCGGTTCAACCCCGACAAAGCTGAGCTTGTTGGCCAGCGAGTCGAGGGGCCCGTAGGTGGGGTCTTCGAGAATGTTCTGCGTGTGATCAGGCAGAATACCGTCTTCACGGTACGCCTCGATGTCTTCGCTGTATGGGAGGAGCATGTCCTCCTGTGCAGCAAGGATGTAGTTGTCGTACTCGAACATCCGTGTGACTGGACGTGGGTCGCCGGCATCGAGGCGTTGCTTCGATGCCGTCCACTCGGCTGGTGGGCCGAGTGGGATGTCCCTAGGAATGCCACGCTCACCCCATGCAACCGGTTGCGAAGCCCCGTACACGCCAGGTAGATCATGCGATCCGCCTGGAAGTGAGTCGAGGATTTCGTACTGGTATTCCTTGGTGAGGTATGGACATTCGATGTCGGCAGAGTGCGACTGTTGGTAGTACTCAGTTCGGTACTGAGGGTTCCCCTTACTGTCGCTGCCTGCGTACACCTGTCGACTTTCTGTCGTTTCATAGGTGTAGCTTCCGCAGACATAGACATATGTGCAGTTGGAACGACCTGAGGCCTCTGAGTCTCCGTCATAGCCCTCACTGCACGTTGTCACGTGCTCGAGAGCTGCAGTTTCGACTCCGTTGTAGAACTCCTTGTACGTCAGCTGTTCGGCAATCGACATCTTGCCCCCCACCCAGAAGATGGTTGGTGCGATGATGATTCCAAGCAGCGTCAGTG
>JAGOUG010000057.1 GCA_018061375.1 Candidatus Saccharimonadota bacterium | reverse complement strand
AAGCTGACCAAGGCGAGATGAACGCTATTGTCATGCAGCGGATGAGCAAGGTTCTGCCATTCTTTATGTTCTTTATTATGGTTACTGTACCGGGTGCCTTAGCACTCTACTACGCTGTTTCAAACCTTGTAGCAGTGGGGCAGCAGGCCTACCTACTTCGAAAAGATGAAGAAGAGCTTGAAGATATTGCCGAAGAAGTAATTGAAAAACCGATTAAAAAGAAAAAAGTATCAGCTGTTTCAACACCACCAAAACCTAAGCCGCCAACTAGTGGGACGAACATTACCAAGATTGTGGCTAAAGACACAGGGAGGAAGTAATGGATCACGAAGCAAGCCTAGCTTATGCCAAGAAATACCTAGAAGATCTACTAAGTTTTTTTGAAGTGAATGTAGATGTCGAAGCTCATGTTGAAGGTGATGTAATCGAACTAAATGTCCCCTCGACTGAATTCAATAGTATTTTAATTGGACGCGGCGCCGAGACGCTACGAAGTATGCAGTATGCTGTTTCAACAGTACTACGCAACAAAGACGCTGCTCTAGTGCGAGTTAATATTGATATTGCTGAATATAAGAAGCAGCGAGCTGAAAAGGTTGCTGAACAGGCAAGGGAATGGATGGAGAAGGTTCGCGGTAGTGGTGATAGCCATGTGGCGAACCTAAATGCGGCTGATCGTCGTGTTGTTCACCAAGTTGCAACCGAATTTGAAGATATCGAGACCTTCAGTGAAGGGGAGGGGCGGGATCGTCGGATTATTATCGCCCAGAAAAGCTCGTAACCTACGAAATATACCTTTGTACTAAAAGTGATAAAAAGCAAATACTAAAATATACATTCAACCGAAAAGTTGAATGTATATTTTTAAAGACGAGCTATTTACTAGACAGCGCGTCCAGATACACTTGATGTGTTTGCTCAGCCATACGCTGCCATGAGTACTTAGCTACTTGGTTGTGGCCTAGTTCTATAAGTTTTGACCGTAATTCGTCGTCGCTAATAACCCGCTCTATCGCCTGCGCTATATCATTGATATCGAGTGGATTAAAGTACTCTGCCGCCCCACCGTGCACTTCTGGTAGGCATGTTGCGTTACTACTGACAACTGGTGCGCCCGAGGCCATTGCCTCGAGCCCCGGCAAGCCGAAACCTTCCATGAGCGACGGAAATACATATGCCCTCGTGTTCTCATACAGCCACGCTAGCTGGTCGTCGGGCAAAAAGCCGGTGAATGTAACATTCTTGTGGTTCTGCGCCTTGCTCCAGTCCTGATTGCGCCCTGCGGCTGCACCGTTGGCGCCTGTCGTCTTGCCAACCAACACAAGTCGTAGTTCCGGATTGCTACTAAGTAGTTTCTGGTGCGCCAAAATAAGTCGCTTAGCGTTTTTGTAGTCACTCTGACTGCCAACATACATAATGAAGTCTTTGCTGTCCATTGGCAGGTATGGCTGTGGCTTGTCGTGAACGGCTTCGGCCGCTTCAAGCGTGACGCGCACCTTACTCTCTGGAATGTGTGCAAATTCAACGACAGTTTTTTTGACATACTCAGTCGGTGTAATAATAAACCGGCTACTTCTGGCGACACGCTTAAATACAAACCGACCAACAAACTGTTTTGAACGATAAATAAACCAATTCTTATCTGAGTTGTATGTGTTTAAAAGTGTTAAGTCGTGAATTGTTGTCACTGACCTACCTTTATATAAGATCGGTTGCTGCGGCATGCAAAAATGCACAAGATCAGGCGAGATCTCATCAAGAAGATTTTTAAAGCCAACTTGCTCAGCAAAACTATAAATAGGATGGTCTGAGATAGCTATAGAAAACCGTGGATTAGATGGCTTGTAATAATCTTTGTCTTTTGAGGGTATGATTATTACGTACATATTGTTGGTGTCAATCTGCTCCAGGTAGTGAATTAACCGTTCAATGTATCGTCCGGTCGAAGAGTTAATTAGTCGTGCATCAAGCGCAATCTTTGCCATATAAATCCTAGCGGTGGAACACTCGTCGTACATAACGTTTGTTATTCGGCGGCAGGCCTCGGTAGACGATAGTTTTCAAGTAGGCAGATGTTACCCTTTTGTTCTTTTGAATCCTGTAACGCTCCTTTATGGCATGAGGGAGGAGTGTTAGGCTGTGTAATGCTCCCTTTGTAGCATAACTGAACTGCCCACGCAGCACCGCTCGGACGTACATCAAAGCGTAGCAGGCAAAAAAACGAATACCTATAATAAATAGCATCGAGAGTGGAACATTCTTCCAAAAAAACAAAGGTAGATTCTTGAACGACTGATAAACGGTAAATCCAGGCATTTTACTACTGGTTGTACCGTGGTCGTGGTAGGCGAGCGCCCCTTTCTCGTAATAAGCTTTATGTCCGGCGAGTTGTGCACGAAAACCAATGTCAGTATCCTCAAAGTAGGCAAAAAACGTTTCATCGAATAAACCTATATCGCGGAATAACTCAGTTGTGTATAGTGAGGCCCCGGCGGTACCGCTAAACACAAAGCCCGACTCCAAGGCATTAGAGACATCTTCTTCACGCTGGCGAGGGAATGGTAATCCCCAGTCGCAGTAACAGTCACCAGTACTCTCAATCTTCTTACCAGGTCCATCAAGTAGAAGACCGGTTGTGGCTGAGCTTCCGACCTTTTTGCTTGTAGCAACTAATTGTTTCAGCCAATCTTTATCAACAATTGCATCGTTGTTAAGTAGGGCCACATATTCGTAATCGTTTTCAATGGCATGGGTTATCCCCTGGTTAACTCCACCTGCAAATCCTAGGTTCTTCGGATTTTTAATATAAGTGATCTTTTGATGATCTTCAAAACCTTTTAGTTTTTTAATAGATTCATCTTTAGATCCATTCTCAATCAAATAAATATGAAAATCTTTATAAGTTTGCTTCAAAACTGCATCTACACAGGTAAGTGTTTCTTCCCAGCCATTGAAGTTCAATATTACAATTAGTACATTCGGATTTTTGTTCACACTACTAGTATATGCTAAACGTACCTGTAGATAGATGTAAAACTTACGCTAACCCTATTATGAACAGCCAAGTTGTCATATAATAACAGTTAGTATTTATGAAACTTTCTAACATATTAAGTCGACGCAACCGAATTTTGCTGCGCGAACTAGTGGTAACTGATTTCAAGTTACGCTACCAGGGTTCTGTGTTGGGGTACCTGTGGTCACTTCTTAAACCCTTACTTCTTTTTACGATTCTATATGTTGTGTTCGTGAGGTTTTTGAAGTTCGGTGCGGGAATTCCCCATTTTGAAGTGAGTTTACTACTTGGTATTGTATTATGGAGCTTTTTTACAGAGGCAACAACTCAGGGTATGCAAGCAATTGTCTCCAGGGGTGATTTAATTAGAAAAATCAGTTTTCCAAAATATATTATAGTAATCTCTGGTACGCTCTCTGCTTTGATTAACTTACTTTTGAATCTTCTTGTAGTTCTATTATTTATAGTTATTAATGGTGTTGATATAAAGTGGAGTATCCTATTGCTTCCACTGAATGTACTGGAGCTTTATGTATTTGCCTTAGCTATCGCATTCTGGCTATCAGCGGTATTTGTAAAATACCGCGACGTCTCACATATATGGGAAGTGTTTCTGCAAGGATTATTTTACGCCACACCCATCCTCTACCCAATCACAATGGTTATAGAGAACGCGAATGAATCTGTTGCAAAACTAATGATGATTAACCCATTGGCGCAAATAATTCAAGATGCGAGATATAATACCGTAACGCACGAGACTATAACAACATCTAATTTTATTAATAATCCGTACATAGTACTAATTCCATATGCCATTGTAGCTATATCGGTAGTTGTCGCGAGTTACTACTTTAGGAAGAATCAGAAATATTTTGCGGAGCAAGTGTAATGACTGATCAACAAAAAAACGCAATTGAAGTCACGAATTTGTATAAGAGCTTTAAACTGCCACACGAACAGCACAGCGGCATTAAACAACTAATACTTAACTTTTTTAGGCGAAAGAAAGGTTACGAACTCCAGCGGGTACTGAACGATATATCGTTTGATATTAAAGAAGGTGAGTTTTTCGGTATAGTGGGTCGTAACGGAAGTGGTAAAAGTACACTACTTAAACTTCTTGCGGGTATTTATGCGCCCGATGCCGGTCATATTCAAGTCAACGGATCGTTGATACCGTTTATTGAACTTGGTGTTGGGTTTAATCCTGAGCTAACTGGTCGTGAGAATGTTTTCCTTAACGGTGCGCTGCTTGGTTTTAGCCATGGTGAAATGGAGGGAATGTATGATGAGATTGTTAAGTTCGCTGAAATTGAAAAATTCATGGACCAAAAGCTTAAAAACTATTCGTCCGGTATGCAGGTTCGCCTTGCGTTCTCGATCGCCACACGCGCAAAAAGTGATATATTACTGATCGACGAAGTATTGGCAGTTGGTGATGAAAATTTCCAGCGTAAATGTATGCAGTATTTTGCGCAATTGAAGCGTGACAAGCAAACAATCGTCTTTATTACTCACGACATGGCACAGGTCCGAAGATTTTGTGACCGTGCACTATACATTGATAATGGTGAGATAATTAAAATTAGCAACACAAATGAAATCACCAACATATACACAGAAAAGAATCTTGATGGTGACGATCCGGATGGACCAAAAGCTGAGGAGCTTCCAAAGAATCTACGAGCGGAGTATCCTAATGGCTCGTCCGTAAAATCAGGTGACACGATTAGTGTAGTGTTTGAATGGGATCACAATAGCGCGGTGAAGAACGTGGGTGCCGCACTAATAAAAGATACGGGTGAGTTTGTTTTTGCGACCAATACAATACTCGACAACTTTACCGTAAACGGTAATTCGGTAGAGTATAATATCGAATGTAATCTTATACCGGGAAAATATAGTTTTGCGGTTGGATTGTTTGGCGAAACCGACCTTGATATCATTACATATACGGAAAATTTCACTACCATAACGGTACGGCCAGCCGATGAGAGGCATAAATGGGATGGCATTACAAAACTAGAACATAGCTGGAGATAGAGATGTCGAATTACTCAGATAGCCAATACGCAGAAAATCCAAATAGTTCATGGTACAAGATATTACACCTCGTTGAACCAGGCTCTAGAGTCCTGGACATTCGCTGTAGTAGTGGTAATTTTGGCGAAGAGCTTATAAATGGGAAGCAATGTATTGTCGATGGTATAGAGCTTGACCA
>JAGOUG010000010.1 GCA_018061375.1 Candidatus Saccharimonadota bacterium | reverse complement strand
TACCAAGACTTACTCGGTTTATGTCAGAAAATACCGAGTACTTATTTTTATTCACAATAGCCTGGGGCCTTGGCATCGGATCGTTGTTTGAATACGCAGGATTCTCACTAGAAATCGGGGCACTTATTGCCGGTGTCAGCCTTGCCACTATGCCATATGCACAAGAAGCCAGCGCTCGACTTCGGCCGGTACGTGACTTCTTTATTGTTGTCTTCTTCATTTTTATGGGGGCAAATCTTCAGATTGGTGATGTTGTAAAACAACTACCGCTCGCGCTGTTACTTTCGTTTGTCATATTAATTGTTAATCCGATAGCAATAATGTTGCCGCTCGGCCTTCTTGGTCATGCAAAAAGAAACAGCTTCAAAGTTGGCATACTCCTGGCACAAATTAGTGAATTCTCTCTGATTTTTGTAATTCTTGCTAATCAAGTTGGGCTCGTTGGCGAGGGGGTCGTAAGCCTTATTACACTCACCGCACTAATCACAATTGCAGTCAGTTGCTATGCAATACTGTATGATGATACCCTATTCGAATTCTTACAAAAACACTTCAGATTTTTTGAGTCACGAAGGCAAGAACACCACGAGCGTAAGGTCAGCTACGATATCATTCAGTTTGGTTTTACCAAGGGCGGTGCGGAACTGATTAGTACATTCCAATCTATACCCCGCAAGAAGCTTGTAGTTGTTGATTATGATCCTGAATCAATCGAACACCTAGAAAATAGAAAAGTACACTATGTATACGGTGATGCAACAGATATTGAACTGCTCGATGAACTTGGTATTGAAGATGCCAAGCTAATTGCAAGTAGCATTACTCACTTCCCAACCAACCGATTTTTGATTGAGTATATCGAAAAAATAAACCCGAATGCGGTTATTATTAGCCGTGCCGATACTGCCGAACAAGCTGCTGAACTCTACGGCCTAGGCGCAAGTTATGTAATGGTTCCTCATTTTGTTGGTACTGAAAAACTCGGAAACTTTATTGCCAGGCACGGCCTAAGTAAAAAAGACTTTGAAAAAAATAAAGAGAAACACCTTGCACATCTACGCAATGCCTACGAACTTAACGACATCGATGGCGAGTCAACGACTAACTAATACCTTACACTGCATATAAATTATGCTCTGTAACGTATGCATATACATTCTGCGAGATATCTGGCGGTATTTTGTTTTCTGATACCGCATGCCTAACTCCACTAGAACTAATATGTGGATGAGCGCTTGTAAGTTCAATGACTCTGAGGGTTATTCCTCGACTTTTAATTTTTTCAATTCGCTCATTTAACCACGTACTTGTATGTTCGTCTCTTAAGGCTAATACAAAACCACCGTATTCTTTTTCTGAAACCATATCATGCCATGTACTAATATGTTCAAAAACATCTGAACCAACAAGAAACCAATACTCATTATCTGGACCATAGTGCTTACGTGCAACAGTAAGTAGATTTTCCATCGTGTGTTGCTGGGAGAGTGAATTTGCGAATGCGTAATCATGATCTACTTGATCAATAGCCTCAGTCGCTCGTTCTATCATTGCCTGACGGTTATCCCAACTGGCATGAGGCTTTTTACGGTATGGTTCTTTTTCAGCAACAACAATAACCTTGTCTAAGGATGCTCTTTTAATTGCGTCTAAGGCAAATGCGATGTGTCCATTATGTACAGGGTCAAACGTGCCTGCATATATTCCGATCTTCATAAGACTATCTTCTCACGTTTTCTATTATTTTGGGTGTTATTTTTTGTTTGAAAAGATACTCCATAGATCTAGTGTTTTTTTACCAATCTTTTTCGTCTTCTTGCGAAGTGATTTATAGTGACCAATTATACGTTCTATACCCCAGCCTTTGTTAAAAAGTGGTTCGCAGCTACCGGTGCAGACATCACAACCACCGACTTCGGTTGGCTTTGGGCTTAGACACTCAGGAACACGACAGGCTCCGATTCTGGTTGGCCACTTTTCTAAACCAAGCTGAATAAGCGAATTGAGACTATCTGGATTTATTCCCTTTTGTTCTGCTTCCTTCCTAGAGATACTCATGCCGCAGAACGTCACCGTCTGCTCTTTATGTTCATTACTTTTTACTACTCCTCCCGCACCAGAGGCATGACCACTCACAGCTAGATTCGCAGCGTCCTGATAGGTCTGAATTGAATCTTCACCAAAACAATCAAACGCGTATTCTGGTCTCATGACACAAATTGCCTGTAGAATTCTATGGATTTCTGTTTTTAATAATTCACTGTGGACTGCTTTATCTATTTGCCCACTATTGTACCGTTGATCTATTTTATTCATATAGTCTGCGAGAGTACCTATATAACATTCTGCCTGGGCTTCGCGCACGGCAGACTCTGTCCTAAGGTCTTCATACCGTATCTGCGTATCATGAATTGGCTCACCATACCTAATAGCCTCGCCCATATGAGCATCCAGCCGCTTCATTATTCCAACCACGCCCTCGCCCATACTATGTAGAATTTGCGTCCCAAGAACCGCGGCATCAGCGTGTACGGTCAAGCGTTTTTCAAAACCAACGTCCCGCAAGAATTCACTCGAAAGTGCAGAATGAGAATTACTTCTACTAACTTGCTCGGTTACACGATTGAACATGCCGCCAGACAATTGTTCTAACCGTGTACTACGGACCATTCCTTTATGGTTTACCGGCCGATAACCTAATGACACTGCTAGATCAACTGACATTCCTGCAGTAGTTGGATCGTCAGAAATAGTTGCAACCTGCGTATCGGCAGGAAGGAAACCCCTTGCAATCGCACGCTCGACTTCTTGACGAGTAAGCTCTTCGCATAGTTCCTGGAATTGACGCTCGCGTTCGTGTGCCGGTAAGTCTGGTGAGTAAGAGTTAAGCAAAACCTGAATCATAGTTTGATGAATTTCGTCCAGCGAACCACTCAGCTCAACCCTAGAAAGATGACCCGATGCAGTAAGTGCCTCAAACAGAGCAGTCCGAGCATCATCATGATACGTCTGAGAATTTTTATATCCTGATTCAATAGTAGAATGATTATACAAAAGATCAGCAGCATATAGCTCAACCTGCTCCCGATTAACCACACCGTCAGAAGATCCAATGCCCGAATACGTCAACTCAAAAGAACTATCCTGCTTCTCGCTTTGTATTCGTTCAGTAACTAACCCCATTTAAAAAAACTCCGCTCATTTTGGTATTACCCGAGCAGGAGTTATTAAAAAAACGTATATTCAAATAATAATTCTTCTGCTCGGAAGGCCCACTTTAGTAAATAATGTATCGGACTCTCATGAACGCCTATTGGCGGACAAACCGTTGCGGCACAGTGCCGGAGTAAAGCAAACGCTTGTACCGGACTTCCATTATTACTTGGGCTAAATTGTTAACTCTTTTATTGTACGCTGTAGCTAGCGTATCAGCAATACAATATGACGCTAATATTAGATGATCTATATTTTTGTAGACTTTATGCTTATGGTAAAATACATACATGGCTACAAAAAAACCTCAGAATAATTTTCGTAAAAAAGTAAGTCGGGTCGTTGAAAGTGATATGTTTCTTAGTCTTGCGATTGCATCCGTACTACTAAACGTACTGTTCTTTGTATCGATATTCGTTCTTACAAGTACTGATACATTTGACAGAAGATTTTACAATTCTTCCCGTACGCGATACTGTGCAAATGTGAATGGCGTTGAAGAGCGCGCCAAGGAACTTGCTGATGAAAAAATAGCAGTAAAAGAATGGCAAATTACCTGTCTAAGTAAAGAATTCAAGCCGTTTTACGATGAGTCTGTCGAAAAATTTAATGCTCAATACCCAAATTAAATACGTAGTGCTTACATAAGCTATATCTTCTGTGACTAGTTTGCTATACTACATCTGTAGATGTAGAAACAAAAATGAAGCAATTTCAGAAATTATCATTAACACCTAGAACGCTTATCTTGACGGTAGGTATTCTGTTTATTGCGGCTATCACGGGTCTACTATTGTTGCAACCCGTAGAAGCTGCAGGCACAACCGCACAGTTCACTCTTTCACCGAGTGGTGGTTCATTCCAAACTGGCAACGAATTTACCGTAGGTGTATACACAACATTAGCAAACTCGTATAATGCAACATTTGCAGATGTCTACTTTAATAATTCGAAATTTCAATACCTCAGCACAACAATTGATCCAGCCTATAACGGAGGCGGTTCAGCAACTATTAAGTCTAATGCATATGGCTCATATGTTTCCATGTCTGGCTCGCGAAACAGCGGTGGATCTCTAACCGGTGCTAGACTATTCGCAACGATTAGGTTCAAGGCGACCGGTACTGGAGGCGCATATTTGAATTTTGGAACAAAGCGTGTCGTCCTTTTCCCAACCACCGAATACACAACTACATCTACAAATGGTACATACACCGTTACGGCAGTTCCGCCAGTCGTTGTGCCGCCAGTAGTCCCCCCGGTCGTGCCTCCGACACCGACACCAACACCAACTCCGGCCCCTGCCCCAACACCCACACCTACACCTCGCAAGCCACCACCCGCTGCCAGTGCTCCAAAAAAGTCGCCTACATCGCCCACGGGACTACAAATAAACGATTTCACCATCAGTGATCTGAACTATACTTCAGCTACGTTAAAGTGGAAGACTAATAAACCAGCTACTACAAAAGCAAACTTTAGTACTGATAGTTCTGATCTATATAAGGAGCGAGTTGATGAAGCCAAAGTTATTGACCACACTCTAGTATTAACCGGTGAGGATTTAAAAGCTGGAAATCACTACTATGTCCGTATAACAAGCGACGATGGTAGTACTCCTGTGACTATTGATGGTGAGTTCGATACAAAATATATCCCCGTTACTATCAAAATTACTGACACATCAGATCAACCACTTAGTGATGTGAGTCTTTCAATCGATGAACAAATTAACGTTACTGACGAATCCGGTGAAGCCACATTCGACCTTTCCGAAGGCGAAGTAAGTGTCTATGCATCTAAAGACGATTTAGAAAAAGAGTTCGGAATTACTGTTGAAGTACCCACCGATGAGACCACTCCCCAGAAGGTTACTCTTGTACTAAGCGCTGATGTCGCACCAACACCCAGCACCACCAGTAAGCCAAAAAGTTCAATAATCGGCAGAGTCATTGGTGGGTTTATAATACTTGCCATTGGCGGTGGATTAATATTCTTTTTACTAATTAAAAGACGTGGGCAATTATTTACAGGCACAAATAGTGATCCACTCGAGGCAGATAACTATACCCCAGCACCAAAACCTCCTGAGCTACCGGCACTAAAACAAAATGCACCAACCCAACCAAATTTTCAACCATTACCAAGTGCTAATCCTGAACACCACGCCACTCTACCAGAACTTGTTGGGCGCTATGCGGCTCCTGGCGTAGCCTCGCAGCAGCAGCCTGTAGGTAACCAGCCTACTGTTCCGGTCTCTTCAACGGGGATTCCAATCCCTAAACACACCTCTCTAAAAGAAATGGTGGCTGTACCAGACAATTCAAAAACTGAAAAGGTTGATTTACCCGCAGTTGACAACGACCTACCTATAGCACCGAAAGCACATCAACACACTAAGCATGCACCTCCCGCCCCTAGCGACGTAGACGACCCTGATCTACTGGTAATACATCATAAAGAAAACTAGACATGTTTTTTATTCACTAAATGTTGCGAGTATTTGCTCGTAGCAGTCCTTACATATATGTAGTTTCCGTACTTTTTGATATTCGTCTGGTGGACTTAGTAATATAGCTCCATAATCTGTTAATTCTTTTTTACACTTATCGCAGTGTGGTTGTATGGCCATATACCAAGTATACCTGTTTTAGCAGATCCTTATGTATTTTATTTTTTATACCGTGAAATTAATTTTGGAACTGCTTTTGAAAGCGGAATTACAGCCGCAACTAGCAATAACGCACCACCCACTACAAATAGCCAGTTACTTTGTGCATTAAAGCTGTTTGAAAACGCGTTATATATATTTTCTACCACTATACGAATGTTCTGGTTACTAACCTGAGAAAGAATTGCAGGTCTAAAGAGCGGTCCAACCAATTGTGCAAAAAAACCAGTCAGAACGATTGCAAAACCCTGCATTGCTACTACCGGCACTACTATGGATCGACGTTTAATGTGTGGATACGCTAAGAGAATAGTGGCAGTAATTGCAGATATTGGTGCAAGCCACAGGAAGACCGTTGCATACTTATAGACATTCGGTATATTAGCCGTATCAAGAAGTACGAGTGTATCCGGAAGCTTGGTCTCTTCTGGGATACTATCTTCAGCACCCGCTAAAGATATCAGTTTAGGAAGAATATTCTTAATTCCCGTAAGGTCGATCTCTATATTTTGTGGGTCTTCTGTAGTAACCGCAGTTTGAAGTCGTGCAACCACCTTGTCTGTTGCCGTCTCGGCCAGATTGGTGCCGAGTAGACCAGACACAAACTTTGTTGCCGGCTCACCTACCACCCGCTTTACAATTGGCCTGTCAGCGAGTGCTTGATCTACGATCTCACCCGCAAGAGCATTTCGGCTAGATTCGCTCAGAAGTGCTTGGCTAGTAATCTGTGTGAACTTCTCAGTATTGAAGAGAACATCATTAACCCAAATTGCGGAATTGGCAATAAGAAGGAGACCAGCAGAAACAATAATCGGTACCACTATCCGCCATGTCCAAACATTAAACTTTACGTTCGCTAGTTCTGTAGACTTTGTACTTTTTTTAGCTTTTACTAATGACTTGGCCATAATTTTATTCCTCTACTTCTTGGTTAATTTTCTGGATTGATATTTATTTAGACGAATTTCTGTCCTGTGCTTCAAAAATGAGTTAGCTACAGCAATGAACATTCCAATACCAATAAACACGAAGGGCATCGTGAACAGCTTACCGAGCGTGGTTTTAGGCGTGAAGTCTCCATACCCAACAGTTGCTAAGGATATAACGCTAAAGTAGAAGCTATCAAGCCAATTCCATTTTTCTACAAAATGATAGAACGTAGCACCACCGCAAATATATACCATAAGAATTGCAAGTAAATTCTTGACTATTCTTGGTGTGCTTAGTAGTGAAGATACGCTTTCCATAGTTGTCCTTATAAGCAATTGTGCCCGCGAAGTAAATTGTATTTACATCATCGGGCACATTACTGCTATGTTACTACTTACGCTTTGATGCGAAACCGTGTTTTGCTTCAAGTGCGAAGGCGATCATAAGTGGTCCGTTAATTAACGCGAACACACCAAGTACCCATACAAAGGCAAGTGTTCCCTTTACAGGATATCGCCAGATAAATGTTGCCGCGAGTGCTGAAACAACTGCTGCAAGCACTTGCCAGGTTCGGTACATGCCGTCGTAGTTAGAGTCGAATGCCTCTACGAGGTGGACGACAGCCTTAACTAGTAATGCAAGTGCTGCGTATATAACAAATGTTGCAAGACTTAGCTTAGGACGCTGGAGTATATATACCCCAAATATTGCTACGAGTGCACCAAATCCGAGCTGAAGGAACCAAAGACTTTTTGTCTTAATACTAGTAAGCGCATTGACCATATCAATTCCGCCCGTTAGTACTAGGAACAGACCAAAAAAGAACGACAATGACAAAAATGTCACTGCTGGATTAATAACTGTTACAAGACCAAATAAAAGTGTGACAATACCGCTTACAAGGTACATCCACCAATTTTTTTTATAGTTTTCTACTACTGCAGTTTCCATAGAAACCTCCCATTAAATATTACTAGCTTTAGAATAGGCCGAGAGTACACCTCTGTCAAGTATAAGTACTTTGCTACACAAAAATACATCCCTGCAAATAATTTGATATATACTAATTCAATGCAAAAGACTCAGGTCATAGACCAGGCAAAACAAACAAGTGGCATAGCAGTTCAGTCTACAAAAGACGCAGTGAATACCCTACTAACTACCTACTGTGACAAGCAAATTGACCTCGCCTCAAATCAAAGTAGTGAATATGAGCAGTTATGGGACAACATAAAACAAGTTGTGCTTTCTGGCGGAAAACGAATACGACCGTACTTACTTCTAGCCTCATATGAACTTTTTGGAGGTACTGACTACACAGAAGTTATGCCGGTTGCTGCTGCACAAGAACTAATCCACATAAGTATGCTTATACACGATGACATTATAGATCGTGACGATGAGCGTCACGGTCAGCCAAATATAGCCGGAATATACAAGATTCTCTACAAAAAAAATGTTCCCCCCGAGGATCTCGATCACTATGCGCTATCGGCAGCACTTCTAGCTGGGGATCTCTTGATTTCGAGTGCACACGATATAATAGTTAGCAGCGCATTAGTTGAAACTGATAAGCTGATCGCTCTTGAACTTCTCCATTCCTCGATATTCAGTGTAGTCGGAGGGGAACTAAGCGATATTGAATCAACCTTTACACCGATGCAGAATATTAAACCGCTTCATATTGCACACTACAAAACGGCAATATATTCGTTCGTAAATCCACTTATTTGCGGAGCAAGACTGGCAAATGGTCGTGAGGCTGATATTCAACAACTACGTAATTATGGCGTTAATCTTGGCATAGCGTTCCAACTTGCAGACGACCTGCTTGGTGTGTTTGGTGACGAACAAAAAACCGGTAAATCGATTCTGAGTGATTTACAGGAAGGTAAAGGCACTTACTTAGTGCAGCAGACCCTTGCATTAGCCTCAGGTGAGCAACTTTCAGAATTCTCGAAATACTTTGGGCTACACACACTAGACGAACACTCGGCAGAAAAGTTACGTGCAATAATTGTAGCCTGCGGAGCAAAATCTGCGACCGTCTTGGCAATAGATAAACATACCGAGAAGGCACGTGAGGCACTCGTTAATCTTACTCAAAATGGCTTCAACACAACAAAACTAACCGAATTATTACATAAGGCAACAGAAAGAGACTCGTAATGGACATATACGACTCTGTTTCTGAACTAACGTCCAAAAATATAACGCTGCGCTATTCGACATCTTTCAGCAGTGCATCTCGATTATTCGGTGGTTCTATTCGCAGCCACATTTTTAATATATATGGAATGGTGCGCGTTGCGGATGAGATTGTTGACACCTACCGAGGAAGTGATTCTCGCGAGCTTCTTGATTCGTACGAACAGCAAATATATACGGCGCTTGAACGTGGCTACAGTACCGACCTGACTGTTCATGCATTCGTACTTACAGCAAACGAATTTGGTATTAACGAGACACTCATTAAACCGTTCTTTAGTAGTATGCGTACAGACCTTAAACCACCAAAGAATTTTAGTCAGGAGATGTACCGAACGTACATTCACGGCTCTGCGGAAGTTATCGGCCTTATGTGTCTGAGTGTTTTTTGCGGTGGTGATACAGTGAAATATACTTCGCTCAGTGAGGGTGCCGCGGCGCTTGGTTCTGCGTTTCAGAAGGTTAATTTTTTACGTGATCTTGCAGACGATACGTCTCGACTCGGACGTAACTATTTCCCAAATACTTCAGTTGAAATATCTGAAGCCGACAAGCAAAACATAATACGTGATATATCAGAGGATTTTACAGCTGCATATGCTGCCGCTATTCGACTACCGAGTTCTTCAAGAACCGCTGTAATGGTTGCATATGCATATTACAGAGCACTTCTTCGGAAGCTCAGCCGTACTTCAGTTAAAAATATACAGGCGAGAAGAATACGAATATCAAATATACACAAGCTTGTAATTATTTCTGGAACAGCGCTGACAGCATGGCTCATCAGAAGGCCGACAGATGTCTAATAATAAAGAGACTGTGACAGCAGTAATCATTGGTGGTGGCATTGGAGGGCTCGCAACTGCAACTATTCTTGCTAAAGCTGGCGTAGAGGTGTCGCTATATGAAAAGAATGATCGGGTGGGTGGGAGAGCTGGGATATTGGAAGTTGATGGATTTACATTTGACACCGGCCCATCATGGTTTCTTATGCCAGAAGTATTCGAACACTTCTTCTCATTAATTGGCGAGGATATGCACTCAGTTTTAGATCTGAAAAAACTTGAGCCCGCATACAAGGTTATTTTTGAAGAAGATATACACAGTCCGCTAATCATCACCGGAGACGAGGCGAAAGACACACAGACTTTCGATGCCATAGAGCCAGGCTCAGGTAGCGCCCTGACGACATATATAGACAGATCTGAAGAAACATACAAACTTGCTACAGAAACATTCCTCTACACAAACTTCAGAGGTTACGTACCATTCATGAAGCCAAACATTATAAAAAGACTACCCCGGATGGCTGCAATGGGACTGCGAACAATTAATAGTTACGTTAGCTCATATGTGCAAGATGAAAAGCTAAAAAAAATACTTCAATACCCCATGGTCTTTTTGGGAACCTCTCCCTACAGTGCCCCGGCACTATACCAACTTATGAGCTATCTTGATTTTAGACAAGGTGTATTTTACCCCCAGGGTGGCATGTACACAATCATTGATGCTATAGCTAAAAAAGCATCCAAACTCGGTGTAGAAATACATAGTTCTAGCCCCGTAAAACAGATACTTACGAGCAACAGTAAAGCGACAGGGATACAGCTTGAAGATGGCACTACGGTACAGGCAGACATTATCATTTCAAATGCAGATCTGCACTTTACAGAAACAAAGCTATTACCAAAAGAAGTACAAACATACCCAGAAAAATACTGGGGTAAAAAAACTGCGAGTCCTGGTGCTATTCTGTTCTATCTGGGTGTAAAAGGAGCTGTGCCTGAGCTTAAGCACCACACGCTCTTATTCACGAAAGACTGGAAGCACAACTTTGATTCGATTTTTAAAACCAAACAGTACCCTCACCCTGCATCAATCTATATATGTAGAGCCAGTGCTACTGATAAAACAGTTGCACCAAAAGGACATGAAAATATATTCATTCTTGTGCCTGTTCCTGCTGACGAAACAATTTCTAAAGAAGATACAGCTGAGCATGCCGAGCGTTATCTTGACCAGATAATTGATATGACTGGCATCAAAAATTTACGAGAACGAATAGTCTATAAAAAAGTTGTCGGGCCTGCTGATTTTGCAGACGATTTGAACGCCTGGCATGGGAGTGCGCTTGGCCTCGCTCACCCGCTTCTACAAAGTGCTCTATGGCGACCACAAAATAAAAGCAAGAAACTACGCAACCTTTATTATGTAGGCGGCAATACTATACCCGGTATTGGCCTGCCGATGTGTCTGATCAGCAGCGAGCTAATTTACAAACATCTCACAAACGACAACTCTGCCGGACCGATCGAGTCAATAGAACAGATTAGAAACGGGGATCAGAATGTTGCAATATAGCTATATCACAAGCCTAGCGCTTTCTATTGCTGGATTGATGTTGATTGACCAACAATTCAAACTTGCGTTTTTTTATGATAGAAAGCGAACATTTTATACGCTTGGGCTTTCGGTTTTACTATTCTTAGCATGGGATATACACGGTATTGGTCTTGGCATATTTTTTGTTGGCAATTCAGTGTACGATACGGGCATACTTCTAATTCCTGAACTCCCTATAGAAGAGCCATTTTTCCTATTACTACTATGTTATACAACGCTAATCATTTTTAGATACTTGGAGACAAAATGGCAACGTACGTAATTCTCAATTTCATCGTTCTAATAGTACTGCTAATTTTTAGTTTACCAGTAGTTTCACAAGTTCCAAAAAAACTGTCGGTAACCACACTGGCTATTCTTCTTGTATTAACTGCCGTATTCGATTCGCTTATTATTGGCAGTGGTATTGTTGCATATGACTCTGAGCGTATACTTGGATTGAAGATAGGACTCGCACCTATTGAGGACTTCTTTTATAGTATTGCGGCAGTTCTGGTAGTTATATATTTCTGGGAGAAGAAGGGTATGCATGAAGGAAAAAATTAAACAGCTCGTTATATCTTCGAGACCAATCTCTTGGGTAAACACGGCATACCCGTTCGCACTTGCCTACTTCCTTACACTCGGATCAGTCGACACCGTTCTGATTATTGGAACACTCTACTTTTTATTCCCTTACAATGCACTAATGTACGGTATAAACGATGTCTTTGATTACGAATCAGATATTTTAAACCCACGAAAAGGCGGTGTTGAAGGCGCAAAACTAAAAAAGAAGTACCATTCATTTGTAATCAAAGGCGCTGTATTACTCAATCTGCCATTTTTGATATTTTTAATCCTTCAGGGAAGCCTGCAAAGTTCGTTGGTGCTGACCTTCGTAGTCTTCATGGTTGTAGCGTATAGCGCCAAAGGACTGCGGTTCAAAGAAAAGGCGTTTCTTGATTCAGTGACATCAAGTATTCATTTTGTCGGACCTGCCGTGTACGCGCTTTCACTCACAGGCTGGCAAGATGCTTATACGCCGTATGTCTTCGCATTCTTTTTATGGGGAATGGCAAGCCATGCATTCGGTGCAGTCCAAGACATACTATTTGATAAAGAGGCGGGTATTGGCTCAATCGCAACAGTAATTGGAGCACGCTGGACAGTCAGACTCTCGGTTCTGCTGTATGCACTGAGTGGAGTACTACTGGTCTCGCAAGGACCACTAACAGCACCAATTGGCTTTTGTAACATCCTTTATATAATTAGCATAGCTCCGTATCTTTCAATCAAAGATACCGATTCGGCGTCGACAAATGCAGGCTGGAAACGATTTATATGGCTCAACTGGTTCACAGGGTTTGTAATTACAATCGTAACAATACTAAGTCTACTTTAAACTTTTTAAGTAATCGGTAATCGGTTGCTGTACATGTTTCAATTGATCTTTGCTCCACCAGGAATATACATCTACCTGATCGTGTTCTAATTCTTGTACATACTGGCCCCAATTAATCCACTTGTAATCGCACACTTCTGAAGGATTTGGTTGGAATTCTCCGATTACTTGAGCTCTATAAATAGGACACTCTTCATGTTCAATTATGCCATTGAATAGCGGCGTTTTATATCTATACTTGGCAACAATGCATACGGGACGGTCTATCGACATGCCGAGTTCGTACATAACCCTGCGGTGTATTGCATCGGTATCTGTTTCGCCAGGACCCGGGTGCCCACACGCAGAATTTGTCCAAACGCCTGGCCATACCTTTTTACTATCTGCACGCTTTGTGACAAGTAGCTCGCCTTGCTTGTTAAAGATATAACAAGAAAAAGCCTTATGCAGCGGTGTGTTGGCATGATGGGCACTAAACTTTTCTGAGGCCCCAACTTCATTTCCGTTATCATCCAACAATACTACTAGCTCTTCATCCATTGCACTATTTTACCACCACCCAGACGTAACTACACTAATGGTGGTGAATCCACAGGTACAACATATATACACTCACCGGGGCAGTATTCTGCAGCTTCTATTACATCTTCCTCAATATCACTTGCAACCGCAACACGTCCACTAAAACCCGCGACGGCCGGTACGTCAGGATCTTTGCTTGAGTCCTCTTTTACATATGCCAGGTTATCACTCGCCATAAAAAAATGTCGCGGTGCGATCATCGTACATTCTTGACATGACGTACACTCATCTTGATCTATAAGTACTTCTAGATTTGCCACGGGCTACTCCTTTATTACTTCCGGAGTGTAGCCGAGAACCCTGACATTAGTCGGTGATTACAATCACCAACTAAGCCCTTATTTCAATATAACCGTCTTTTGAGATTCTCAGGAAACCCTGAGACTTCAGTTTACCAAGAGCCCTGGAGATCGACTCACGTTCGACGCCTAGCATATCTGCAATGTGATGGTGTTTTAATTTGTAGGGAAGTCGTGTATAGCCATTCCTGAGCCTACCGTGATCTTTTGCAAGCATAGAGAGCTTGAGTTGAAGTTGATCAATTAGCTTGGTCATTTGTAAATCAATTACTCTATCTGCAAAAAGTGTCAGCTGGTCTACGGTCTTTGCAAGTATGGCTCTACAAAACTTAGCATCGTTATCTAGTAGCTCAAGGAAATTTTCGCGAGATCTTTTTGTAACAGTAACTACAGTAAGCGCCTCATATGTTGCACGCTGTTCTCCACCACTAAATGTGGTTAACACCGGAAAATATGAACCAGGTCCGTAAATTAGATGTATCCGTTTTTTCCCATCATCATCAAAAGTAGAAGCTGTTACATACCCTTCTGCGATTTCAAACACAGACTTCTCCTTACTAAATGGAGAAAACAGAGAGTCCCCTTCTTTGTAATGCTGATGTATTTGAGTGTCTTGCTTCATATTAGATTAAGTATAGACGATACATTGACTTATATTGAGTCAAGTGCCTCTATATTTGGCCTGTGAAAGCCGCGGCAGGTTGCCAGCAAACATACGTAGTGTATACTCATGGTATAAAGGAAAAACCTTATGGTAAAAAAACAAAAAAAGCTGGTCTCAAAAAACAAAAGTAAACGAAACACAGTTGGGTCAGGTGGATTACGGGCTCATAAATCATTTAACTATCGACGGAATATAGTGATTATATTAGCCGTTGCACTTGTTGGTGGCTTCTTTGTGTACAGATCATTTGCAGGGACCGCAGTAACTACACCTTCTGAGTTTATAGCCCGTACGCATACCGAAGCGCTTGGCAGACTGCCCACACAGCCTGAGTGGAATAGGTGGCAAAGCTTCTATAAGAGCACGGCTTGCAACGAAGTGTCGCTTTCTTCACTTATACTCGATGTATATCAATCAAATGAGTACAATGCGCTACCTTATACAAATGATAGCAAGGTATTTACGATTTACAGGGGTGTACTTTCTAGGGAGCCCGACCCCAGCGGATACGCCTACTGGAAGGGTCGCGCAAACAACGGTACCAGCCAGAAAGACATCATTCTATCTATACTTAGATCAAGTGAGTTCAAGCGACTGTCTGGTCAAATCTGTTCGAATACCAATTATCCACTAAAGGGACAGCCGTTTACGCTTACTAAAAAAACGGCCGGTGACGATATTCAAAAACGTATCGACGCAGCAGCAGCCGGTTCAATTGTCTATTTAGAAAAAAGTGAGCTTGTTACTCTGACCTCAGCACTACTCGTAAAACGTGATGTAACACTGACAACTCGTGGCTCTGAAGGCACGGCTGGCAGGAAGGCATACGCTAATATGGCCCGCATATCTGCGGGTGACCCCAACATATCTGCTTCACCTGTGGTACTAATGCCGGGTGCGACCCTAAAGAATGTATGGGTCGATGGCCGCATGTGGGATAAACAAACTAAAGATGGTGGCAAAAATAACGTACGGGTGTACCCAACCGCAAAGACATCTACGGTTGATAATATTCGTACCGAGAACACTACTGGAGCACAAAACATAATGGTGTTCGGGATCGCCGGAAGCGAATACACCTCAAGATCAGGTATTGGTTACCAGAGTGATGGCTATTGTAGCGGTAAGCCAGTTATCTCAAACAACCTAGTCATAAATAGTGCTAACCTACACATACCAGACAAATGGAGTGATGGGATTGCATCGTCTTGTGCTCAAACGACGATTAACGATAATGAAGTTCTCGATGCAAGTGATGTTGGCATAATTGCCTATCGAGCCCACGGCGCACTCGCACAACAAAGCCAGATTTATAACAATAAATTACTCAGTGCAGGCAATGCAGTGTTTGGAGGAATTGCCGCAGACCCACTGTCACTAAACTCTCAAGAGCTTCAAACCTATCCTGCATGCATGGAGCGTATTGCAGGTAGAACACCTCACTGTGATTTTAGTGGACTCAGCTTTCGATCAAACACACTCTGGTCCGGCTATGACACTCATTACGTAATTGGGGTATCTGTTGGTACCCGCGCATGGTCATTCTTCAAACCTGATGCTGCGGTTGGTTCAGGTGCTCAATTTATAAATAATGGCAACGGCAGCTCAATGATTAAAGTAATCGTGCCGCTCTATGTAAGTGGAATGAACAACGCTACCATAAGTAATAACTTCAACACTGGAAATGTGCTCAACCAAACAGTCACCGCAACCGAGTGTAAGCCTTCAAGACTTCAACTTTATAATCCAACATATGCTAAAAACCTGAATACTACTAACATCACAAGCTCGGACCGAACGGCAGATTCTAGATACATTATGGCGGTTACAACCACTAACTCACGTGATAAATGTATATAACATTAGGACCGCATACTACTGAGATCCTACAACCTATCCTAGAGTACACCCGATTCTGTAAGTAATTTACACCAAACGTGCTCGAGAATAGGCATGTCTACCCGGTTGTTGTCTTCTGCACGACCTGATACTTTTGCACTGAGTGCTCTGACTTCACCCATGCTGTACCAACCAGCTCCATTCGTCTCGTCTGGATCCGGTATTAATTTTTGAGATGCAATAGTTGTTTCATATACACGCCAGGTATGGTGCGAACCACCAAGTCGCCTACAGATATTTGGAATGTATATATCATGAAGTACCTCTTTCAGGTCGCCTGATACTAAACGTATGCCTACTTCTTCAAAAACCTCGGCAATTGCAGCCTCTATGTATCCTCCGTGCTCGTCAATATGGCCTGCAGGTGGCGCTAAGCCCAGCGGGAATCTAGCACGCTCTAGTAATACTACCTCGTTGTTCTCGTTCTTAATAATGACACCGACACTTTTGTTGTCACAAAGCTGCATACTAGACCTCACCCAGTGATACAAGGCTACGGACAGCCACACCAGCTTGCCTAATTCTATCTGAACCGCCTAAACCCGGTAGGTCAATGACTGTTTGGAACCCTTCAATTCGTGCACCGCAACCTCGAATAAGTTCGATACCAGCAAGTGCAGTACCACCGGTTGCAATTACGTCATCAACAATCAAAATAACATCATCTTCGCCTAAAACATCGGTCTGTATTTCGATTGAATTTGTGCCATATTCAAGCTCATATGAAGCTTGTTTTACTGGACCAGGCAGTTTGCCGGGTTTCCGGAGCATAACAAAACCCAAAGCAAGTTCATGCGCTAGCGCACTTGCAAAAATAAAACCCCGGGCATCAAAACCAACAAGTTTTGTAACTGCTGGGTCAACATTTCCTGCCATATCCTCAATCGAAGCCCTGAAGACCGCTCCGTTACTCAGTAGCGGGGCGATATCACAAAATTTTACACCCTCTTTGGGGAAATCTTCAACCGTTCGTATGTAATCTTCGTAGTTGTACTTCACGTGAGCTCCTTTACTGCTTACATACCAATACTACTGCCGTCAGCCCAGAAAAGAAGTGAAGTTGATTTTACATTTATATATTCAGGTTAAGATTAAGTGTATAGACTGAGTCGCTCAGAGCAGCAACCAAAGACTTCAAATCTGGCGCGCAATCATCTTGTGCAGACAGTCTGTTTTTTTGAATGGCGACCAAGCCCGAGTCTTGCTCAGTAGCAACAATCGAAGATGAGTATATATACGCCACTATATGACTCAATAATACATTCTCTGAATATATTCGTACTTCGGCAATACCCCGAAGTCGAACATCTACTACTACCAGCCCCGTCTTCTCAAGAACTTCGCGTTTTGCAGAATCACTAGTTGATTCACCTATATGAACCTTGCCGCCTACCATATTCAGCAAACCCCTATACGGATCTTTGGTCTTAGTAGAAAGGTAGTAGTGCTTATCGTCTTCGAGTAATGTATAGGTAATAACTTTTGGGTTTTTTTCGGCTAGTACTGTTCCTTCAGAAAGAGTATCAACATAGGCGTGTCCATCCGTAGTCAGCGCGTATATACCCCGCGAACTCTGGCCCACATAGCCATCCTTCATAAGTTGATTAAGGTGGTACTTGAAGTGACTACTTTCAACACCATCCGGCTGGAGCTGTGCATAGTGTAGTTCATCCGAGTGTCTCAGTAAGTCTAAGATGTGCTTTTGGTATATATGCATACTATTTTTTACTTGTTACTGCATACTTCTGAAGCCCTAGCCCAGAGAGGGTGGCTAGAAGGAACGCGCTAAATCCGTAAAAACAACTTGTTGCGAACGGGTTAGTCATTAACTTACCGACAGAACAACTTGCGGCAGTACCTCGTGGTGTCGTGTAAAAACGATAGAATAAGGGGACATTATTAACAGCCGCAAAAGCGGTACTTGCCATGAGAAGCGTGAGCAGATGCTTGTGCTCCCTCGCCCGCTTTTGAGTATCTTTCATTAGGAGTAGCCGCAGAGTCCAGAGTAAACATGCAGTGAAAGAGAGTGTCCCCCAAAAACAAGGTGAAAGAAGCGGATTAGTGGTAACCGAGCCGCTAAAAGAAAGTAGCGCATCGAGGCCTTTGGCCTCGTTCAAGCAATACACTTGGACATCACGGTATATGGTTGACCACCCAACAAAATTGCCCCAACTCAGTGCAACAGCTTGTACTACAAGCCATAGTCTCGGTTCTCGTGCATACGTCTTTAGTCTATTCATTATGTTACTCGGCAAGTTTCGGCACTCTCAGGACGTCGAAGACACCCGTGCGGGGCTGTGTAACTATGTCTAGGGCTTTGGGTGATCTACTCGGATTTACATTAGGTACTGTAGCTGTAGTTACCTGAGGGATTGGTGCCTCAGCAGCATCTACATTCAGAACCTTGCGCTTATACGTATCGCCCAGAAGATGCTCGGGAATACGCGCAACTAATGGCACTTCTGATAAGTTGTCGACTGAAGATACCGACTTGACTCTTAGTAAAGATCGTACCCATACAATTATGATTGAAAAAAAGTACAACATAATAATTGGCCCTGCCATGAGTGTTTGGTTTACGGGATCTGGAGTAGGTGTTAATATTGCTGCCAGAATAAAACTTGCTAACACTACATAACGGGATGCTTTTAAAAGACCACTCGGAGGAATTGGCTTTATAGTATCTACTAAAATAACAATGAGCGGGACCTGAAACATTATCGCAAAACCTGCCATATAGGTAAGTACGAAGTTGAAATATTCATTTGCAGTAATGAGTGACTGTATGCCACTAGAGTCGCCAAAATTCATTAAAAAGTGTAACGCAGCCGGTAGACTAATGAAGTACGCAAAGGCAATACCGCTCACTGCAAGTAGCAACGAAGCACACACGTAAGTGAGGAATGTGAACTTTGTTTTTGTTCTGATGAGTGGCCCAAAGTAGGAAAAAGTCTGATAAATTAACATCGGCAGGGCCACAACTAACCCAAATACGGTACATACTTTAATAATAAAGCTGAATGCGCCTCCGGGTGCAGTGTAATATAAGCTTTCATTTAGGGGACGCTGTAAAAATTGAATGAGATAGCCGTTTATAAAATAGCCGAGCACGGCGCCGGCAATCAAAAATAATACTGTCCAGAGTAGTCTGCTACGCAGTTCCTGTATATGCTCCGCTACTGTTGCTGTATGTGATGACCCCATGCCACCCGCCTAGGTTAAGACTTTTCTTCGGTTTTTTTAGCTTGCTTCGAGTCTTTGGATTTTGCTGCTGAATCGAAACCTTTTTGTAATTCACCGGCAGATTCACCGAGGCTTTTTGCAAGCTTTGGGAGCTTTGAACTACCAAATAACAGTAGTAGTATCACAAGTATAATTATCAATTCTGGTAAACCTAATCCAAACATACCCTCTCCTTATTTCTCCACTAGTTTAACACAAGCAATTGATGCATACAATCTAGTAAGAATCCGAGGTGTCAGTTATGGACCGACACTCAAGTCTGTGATTTTTATAGCATTTTTTACGGGATGAAACGCCCTTCGACCACCTTTAGTTTTAAGCTCGGAAATTATGTCGTCAATCGAGACATCAGTAACTGCTCTGCAATTAAAGTACTTGTCTTGCTCTGGTGGCGCAAAAATACCGGGGTGCATGCCATGGTCAATAATTTTATACCCAAAAACCTCCGCGTAGGCTGGCAGTAGTATTTCTTCATGCACAAAATTAACATCCGGCTCTTTTGACCAGTCATAGAGGAATCGCTTCGGTACTAGCGTTCCAGGACCCTGACAAACATATTTCTGTCTGGCTAGCCCATGGTTAACTTCAATATAATGCTGAAATTTCTCGTAACTAAATTCCCTAAATACTCTCTTTGCAATCGGCGAGCCCCACCACCACTTTTTTTCAAACTCATTCGTAAAAGCAGTAACCGCCCCTAGTGCCACTTCGTTGTCAGATATATCTGGATATATGTCTAGCAGGGGTGCTACTGTGAGTAGATCGTACTCGTACGAAAATAGAAAGTCAAAATCTACCTGAGCACCCACCTCCTTAAACCAGTCCTTAACCAATTGATAGGTGTGTAACCACTTCCATCTTGTACTCTGAGAAGATTCGTACAGCCATACGTGATCTGCGACATCTTCAATTATAATCCGCCTTTTTTCAAAATGTGGCGGATACCCTCCGTCTAATACGTAAATCGGTATTGTTGGATTGAAGTGTCGAAGAATTTTGATCTGTTCACGGGCGGACTCTGGCCTATCATGATATCGAAATAAAATAATCTTTTTTCCCTCGGCAAGATTCATCGTACTCCGTTTCTTTTGAATGCTTTAATTCATATTATACTAAACAGTACATGACAACGATTGTATTTCAGTCATATCGTACGCATAGCGTACCTGTATGGATCGAAACGTGTCTTAATAGTGTGCAAAATTGGGCGCACCTATGTGGCTATGATTACAGATTCTACGACGATACATTC
>JAGOUG010000056.1 GCA_018061375.1 Candidatus Saccharimonadota bacterium | reverse complement strand
TATGTACAAGCCATACGCCCTATTTGCAACGCTCGCCGTAATACTTGGTATTGGTGGCCTGATTCCATTCGTTCGATACTTATTTCTTTCAATTACCGACGCGCCGGGTAACCATCTTCAGTCACTGCTCCTTGGTACCGTTTTAATAATTGGCAGCTTCCTAGCAATAGCTCTCGGTGTTCTGGCCGATCTCACGCGCGTCAACCGAATTCTCCTGGAATCCCAGCTAGAAGCCAGCCGGCGCGCAAGCACACCATAGGCAACAGGAATTAGCTACTAGGGCTTGTCATCCTGAACTTGATTCAGGATCCAATCATAAATAATTAACTTCCTCAGGCAATCATTCAGCAAGTACCCGAAGTATCGTAGATCATGTAAAAGTGAATCAAGGCAGTACTTTTTTTGCATCCGTAATTAAATGATATTATGCAAAAATGCTTGTCATTGTACTGCCGCACTTTGGAGTGATCTTAAGATACGTCGAGTGGTTGATGCTATGATGAAAGTTTTTAGCTTACTTTTTTGAAAAAGTGAGGAAGAAAGAAGTAGAAACATGGATCCGCCAGCCAGCGGATGACACCGCATGCCACCTACCGACTACTACCTACCTAAATTCGCTACGCGAATTATCTCATCAACTTGCGTGCGAGCACTCTCAACCACCTCTGGTAATTTCTCTGCAATTTGCTTTCTTATCTTCTTTTTATCTTTAAAAACACTATTGAATTCACTTTGCAGTCGCTCCAGGGTAAGTTCATTCGTACTAAGTGCGTGCTTGGCCAACCCAAACTGACCCATCACTTCCTGGTATTTATGACTCCAACCAACTACTAACGTCGGCACGCAAGACGCAAGTCCTGAAACCATGCCATGAAACCGCGAAGTAATAAGAACGTCAGACCTCGCAATAACTGCTCGTACCTGCTGTGCATTCAATTCTCTGTTAATAAAGTGGAATCTATACGACGTAATACCCGCCGCTATCTCACGACACACCGGTACATCATTGTTGTGGGTTTTAGTAGTATAGAACCGAGTGCTATGTGGTAAAAGAATAACCGTATAGCCATCGCCCACTAATTTGTGTATGAAGTCCTGCATAAGCTGGACATAATTACCACCCGCACCATCTAGCTTCTTTCTAATAAGTTTACTCGGTACAATACAGACTGTCTTACCCTTCCGCTGTATAACGTATGAATTGAATAATTTTCCGACTGATTCGTTGTTCTCTTTTGAAACAGTTAGCAAAAATGCATAGTCGGCAGCCGGGGCAACATTACTGAGCGCAAGTGACTGTAAATATGACTGTGTTTTTGCACCCCGCGCAAATATCATCTTCATCTTTGGTAAAAAGTACTTGGCCAATGTTCTGTTTAGCCAACCAGTGAATGGGCCGAGCGCCTGAGAGCATTTTACAACTGGCGTCTTCACAAACAGCGCTGGCAAAATTGTTGCCAGGTTATATATCAAGAATACTGTTCTGCCCTGTACAAACGTCACGCCGCCTTGATCTAGGTATACATCAGCCTCAACAATCGCCCGTACATGTTTCTGCTTTTTCAGCACCCCCCGTAGCGGCACGAGCAGTTTGTATAGCAGTGCAAGTGGATTAATAAACAGCGCCAACGTCAGTGGCTTGGCACTCAGTACCTGCACATTCTTGTACGTGTTAGCCTCGTGCACACGCCTGCCTTGCATGGCGCGCAGGTCCTGTTTTGGGTACACCGTTAGGATTGTAAATTCTGCTTGCTTGTCTCGATCTGAAATCGTCTGAATCGCAGCCTCCAACATAGAGGCTGCCCCAAGATTACCCGTGAAGGTTGAAGCGACTACAACGTACTTCACCGCTGAGCAATCTTTCCGCGGTTCAATACCAAATATATTCCCGCAAGCGCAAGGTCGGCGATGGTCGCATAAAACCGTGCGGCAACAGAAACTATAACCGCTTGAGCTGGTGGCATATAAGCACTGGCAAGCAGTACAATAACGGCCTCGCGCACGCCAAGACCACTTGGTACAAATATTGCGAGCAAACCAACAACACCCGCTAAAATATAGATTGCTCCAAGCGGAATATAGTCAGCCGGTGAAACTGAAACTAGAGAGGCCGCAATACAGACGAATGCTGCGCCGGTTAACAGGCGGGGGATAATAAATTCAACTTGCAGCAGTGCAATCTGCTCAGTCCTCAGGAATAAATCTTTACTAATCGTTTGTTTGCGGAGCTTTTTATATAACGTGTTAGTAACTGTGTAGAACGTTTTTTGGTGCAGCACTAGCGCCAAAGGAACGGCAACAAGGAGTGGTGCGAACAGCATAATATTCTGAGAAAGTCTGCTACTGAGCGCAAACATCACAACCGGAAAAGTGATAATTATTGAAGCAAAAAGTAGCAACGCGTTTTCATAAATGAATGAATTTGTAAGTGCCTTTTTGCTATAACCCTGCTTCACGCCCCAAGCAACCTTATTTACGTACGAGCCAGCTTGGCCGGGAATGTATTTTAATAACCACGAGGCAGTGTGAATCCGCAGCGCATCAGCATTTGAAACATGTTTACTCGGCACCAACTTATTCAGTACCCGCCCCCATAGTATTCCTGAAACCAACACTGAGAGCATTAGTAAAATCACTCCAGATACCGTTTGCACATTCGGTACGAGCGAAATACCCTGAACCTGCTCCCAGTTTCTACCGAGTGCTGCGGCGAAGAAGAATACCGTCAACCCAACAATTAAAACCGGTAAAACCCTGCGAACCTGATTAGTAAATTTCATCTATCGCCTTCCACTTTTCCATAATGTCTCTAATTTGTATGATTTAAGTATAAACCTAGGAGTGGCGGATGTATATTGCCGGTCTTATCGTCCTATTCACCAGTACCTCTTCCCTACTCCCCGGTCTTACTTGCCCTAGTACCAAGTACCTAATCCCTATACCCTGGGGCTACGCCCCCATTATACGTCCTTAGTACTGAAAGATCCTTCTTTTGAGAGTAGGCTACTTTCCCCCTTGGATCGGCGTAGCCAACCGCAAGTAACATTACCGGGCGTTCCTCAGTTTTTAGTCCCAGCGTTTTTTGTATCTTGCGTTCAAGCGGTTCAAAATCTGGCCAGTTAATTACGCTCGAGCTCAGGCCGAGAGTTTCCAGCGCATACATAAATGACATAGCCGAAAGAGAAGCATCAATATATATTCCGTGCCGATCACGTGGACTAAAGTAACTGTCTAGCTTACCAACAACCACTATAATCATCGGGATGTTGTGGCTGTACCCAGCTGCGCCAAATGGTAATCCGGCTACTTTTTTTACAAGCTCTGGCTCGTCGAATATTTTGTACTCGTACGGTAACCGGTTACAGGCTGAGGGCGCCTGCCTAGCAACCATAAGTGCCTGGTCAACCAACGTGTGCGGCACCTTCTTTTTACTAAACCACCGTACGGATCTACGCTGCATACTGAGTGCGAGTAGCTCATCGTAACTGACCTGCTTTTTAGCAAGATCGCGCTCATACGGAACCTTCTGAGTTTCTGATGGCATATACGAAACGTCTGCGAATAAAGCTCGAGCGGCATCTATTTTTTTATCACCGATCTCAACTGCACTAAAATATTCAGCCAGCACGTTCTGCGCCCATTGAAGTTCGGTTTCATCTACGCCAGTAGGGTCACTCTGGAAATCGGTAATCGCCGCCACGTAAAATTCAACCGTCTCTGTAATGTAATCCCGCGCAAATATCGGCCGACGCGGCTGCATTAACAAACCTTTTTCAAGCCGGTGAACGTTGCGCCGAAGCTCAGCCCGAGTACTGCGCCGCGTACCCAAGTTTCTGTAATACGCACGACGGCCACGGAGCACCGCAAACTGCTCTCGATTAAACGTCAGAAACGAAAAGAAGTAGTATACCGTACTCGTCAGCCGATTAAACCCACCGAGCCGTGCTAGTCCGCGCATAACAAAATTATAGACACGGCGAATAAAAGACACCGCCAACAAATCCTTCGCAACCTTCTTAAGCCATTCCATTACTCCTTATTCTAACAGGTAGTAGACACCAGAGTAAGACCAGGTAGGTAGGATTTGGCATATGGTATATGGTCTCGCGCTAGCCCTGACGAATGACGCTGTTATCCTGCAGCCCCGTGTCTTGTCATCCCGTACTCGATACGGGATCCAATCAATAAAAAATAAATTCCGGGCCAAATCATTCAGCAAACACCCGAAGTATCGTAGATTATGGAGAAGTGAAACAAGGCAGTACTTTTTTTGTATCCATAATCAAAAGGATATTATGCAAAAATGCTTGTCATTGTTCTGCCGCACTTTGGAGTGGTCTTAAGATACATCGAGTGGTTGATGCCATGATGAAAGTTTTTAACTTATCCGCCTAGGCGGATGAGACCGAAAGATATTATGGCAATATACATCCGCCACTCCTAGGTTTATACTAAAGCAATGAAGAAGTGGAAGAAGCTCAGCAGTAAAAAAGTATTTACTCATCCACGCCTTGAACTCTGGGAAGACGAAGTTGAACTACCTTCTGGTCACAAGACAACATACTTACATTATGGCGAAAATCACCACTCGGCCATGATTATAGCAATCAACAACGAAGGTAAATTTTTAGTCCAAAAAGAATACAGCTACCCAACAAACGAATGGCTCTACCAGTTCCCAGGCGGTGGAGTTAACGACGGAGAAGATCCAGAAGTTGGAGCAGAGCGTGAACTTTCTGAAGAAGCAAAACTAAGCGGGAACTTAAAGCAAATTGGTTGGTTCTACCGTGACAACCGGCGTACCGGTGGCAAGATGTATATCTACCTTGCGACAGATTTAATCAAAAAATCAGCAAAAGAAGATATTGAAGAATCGTTTGAAACTTATTGGCTTACAAAAAAAGAAGTTGAGGAACTAATTAAAGACGGTGAATTCGTGAACTTTGCCGGCCTCGCTGGCTGGGCACTATACACAAACAATATATAGTTATCGGGCTACTAGAGCTTCCTGGCTCGTCTTCCGCCTAGGAGGATCCAATCATTAAAAAATCACCTAGTCCTGCAACTACGTTAGATTAGTAGGTGGAATTTAGAATATGGTAGATGGTTTAGCTTCAGTTATTGGACCTGTGTCTTGCCATCCCCATTTTCGGTTGGTCCTAGTCATTCAGCGAGCACCCGAAGTATCGTAGACCATGTAGAAGTGAATCAAGGCAGTACTTTTTTTTGCATCCGTAATTATAGAAACCAATTAACTAGTCCTCGCAACTACGTAAAAACCCGAATGGAAGTATCTATCATGTTCCCTGCGAGACGAGGATGTTTGATCCGCCGGCTGGCGGAGAGTTCCGCAGGATCCAGAGAATGTGGTTGGTACTGTAGTATCGAGCTTTTTACACACTAGTTGCATGTTTTACCTTACTTTTGCGCCAAAAGTGAGAACCAAAAG
>JAGOUG010000055.1 GCA_018061375.1 Candidatus Saccharimonadota bacterium | reverse complement strand
AGTTTAGTCAGTATGTGGTGCCGGGTCGAATTCTCGATATCGGGAGCGCTACGGGGCAGACAATTAAACTGCTTACTGAGATCAAGCGGCTCGAAGAGTCTGATTTTTACGGTGTTGAAGCAGCAAGACCTCTCTATGCAATCTGTCAGCAGCGTAAAGAAAACGGTGCTTTTGGGAGTGCCAACGTCTTTTTCTATCAGCGGAACATTATGCAAAGCGCCCTCTTTCCGAAAAATTCCGTGAATACTGCCATCACTATGGCGCTCACACACGAGGTTGAGTCGTATATGGGCAGAGAAGCGCTACTAGACTTTATTCAGCGTGTCTATGATATGACGGTACCAGGTGGAGTGTATATCAACTATGACGTTGCTGGACCCGATAAAAAAAATGAACGAGTGTATGTACAGTTTACGGAAGATGACGGTGAGAATCCGGAAGATGTTTTTACTGATTTGGATGACAATGAACTTAAAGTATTTCTCGACAGGCTCTCATCAAAATCACGTTTTCTGCGCTTTGCTAAAGATTTTAGAAGCAGTGAAGGTGACACAATGACGTATACAACTGAGACTGTTGGTGATACCGACTATTTTGTTATGCGCTATGGTGACCTCTGTGATTACCTTGCCAAAAAAGATTATACAGAAAACTGGCATAGTGAAATGCACGAACGATTCTGTTACTGGGAATACGAAGATTGGATTAAAGCAATTACTGATGTAGGCTTTGAAATAGAACCTGCTTCACGGCGAATTACTAACGATTGGTTGATTGAGAACCGGTTTACTCCAGCTGCATCTGTGTTTATTAAAACTGAAGACCAGAAATTGGTTGCAGTTGACTCACCAGTGACGAACCTCTTACTGGTAGCCAGAAAACCCGAAGCGTAATTAATCAAAACTGCGAGTCAGTGTTTCTAGTTTTTGCTTGTTAAATTCGTGCAGTTTTGCAGGACGATGTGCACCGGAACGGTGCATTTCTTCAGTTTCATGAATGAGCCCAAGGCTGAGGAACTTTTTACGGAAGTTTCGCTTATCTAGTTCACGGCCGAAGACAGATTCGTATGCCGACTGTAGCTGTGTGAGAGTGAAGCGCTTTGGGAGCAGACCATACACGGCATTCGTGTAAGTAAGCTTAGCACTGAGTCGTTCATGCGCATACACGATAATATCTCTGTGATCATAGGCAAGATCCGGCAGTGAATCTATTGGGAAGAACACGGTTTCTTCAGATGAATCTTTCGGTTTAATGTCGAGGCCGCATCCCATATAGGTTACTGAGACTGCATGTCCGCGGGGATCTCTGGCAACGGTATCAAACGTGTACAGTTGTTCAATATACTTTAGGTCTTTAATAATATCGACTCCAGCTTTTGTTTTAACCTTAGTTTGTAGCGCATCTTTGGTTGTTTCGCCCTGCGCACTATACCCGCCAGGGAGTGCCCACGAGCCCTTGAATGGGTCTTTCGCCCGTTTAATCAAGAGTACCTCGAGTACATTTTTGTTGAGCTGAAAAATTACCGCATCGACTGTTACTGTTGGGGGTTGATATGATTTTGTGTAATTCATACGTTTAGTATATCAGTTCGTAATGGTAGCGGGAACATTGGCGATTACCTGTCTCCCTATCTCTAGTACGTCAATTATGCCATCTTCTATATCAAGTGTTGTTAATGATAAATTATCCGTGGGTGTTCGATGAGTCTCTAAATGTGTCATACCGAGCCAAAGGCCAGCTACGCTTCTAATGCCAGTACCATGAATGAAAGCGACACCAGTTTGATCTGGGAATTTTTGGGCAATTTCGATAAGGCAGTTGCCTTTTCTTGTGCCTACATCGCGCATCGATTCGGCATCAGGCAGCTTAAAGTCAAAGCCGTCACGTTGAATCTCAATCATTCTTTCAGGTGTGTATACTTCATCTCTTGGCATTCCTTCAAAAGGCCCTTGTGACAACTCAAGTAGGTCATCGTATAGTTCCAACTCGAGTTCGAGGCCAGCGCTAGATAGCGCAATTTTACCAGTCTGCTGGGTCCGCACAGCGGTTGAGGATACGGCAAAGTCTATGTTTGGTATATTTGCCGCAATCCACTCGCCGGCAAGCTGGGATTGCTTACGTCCCCTTGCAGTGAGCGGGGCCCAATTACTTTGTCCACCAATCAGGTGTGTTTCGAGATTACATACTGATTCACCGTGTCGAAAAGCATATATACGAGTCATTCTATGTACCTACTATATCATTATTTAAGTAACATGTTAATACTGGCATCAGATGGGAAGCGGAGATCACCTCGCGGACTGAGCGCGACTCGACCTACCTTTACGCCGTCTGGCATACAATTTCGTTTGAACTGCTGTGTAATAAATCGTTTGCAGAAGAGATTGAGCCATTTGGTGATTTCGTCTTCGTCGTAGTCTCCACTGAAAGCACTCTGGGCGAGTCTAAGAATTTCAGTTCTAGTATTTCCCCATCGAAGTAGGTGATAAATGAAGAAGTCGTGTAATTCGTATGGTCCAATCAGGTTTTCTGTCTCCTGGGAGAGTGTGCCATTGCCAGTGAGTTCAGGTGAGACTGGTGTGTCTAATATATCTTCAAGTATAGTTTTAGCGTCTTTAAACTCCACGTCGAGACTCGCAGTTTCAACAATGTAGCGAACAAGTGTTTTTGGAATCCCGGCATTTACTGCATAGTTGCTCATATGATCTCCGTTATAGGTACACCAGCCGAGTGCAAGTTCGCTTAAGTCACCAGTACCAAGCACAAGGCCACCGACTTGGTTCGAGCGGTTGAATAGCAGCTCTGTTCGGGCCCTGGCCTGAACGTTCTCGTAGGCTATGTCCTGAGTTTTTCCATCATGACCGAGCAGTTTTAGCTGCGCATCGACAAGTTTTTGAATAGGAATCACCTCGTGGGTTGTACCGATAGCCTGCGCAAGTAAGCTGGCGTTATCTTGAGTCCGTTCGCTACTGGCATACGCTGGCATAGTCAGAGTGTGGATTGTTTTCCGTGGGACCCCGAGCAGATCGCAGGCACGGGTTGCAGCAAGTAGGGCAAGCGTAGAATCAAGTCCACCAGAAAGTCCAAGCAGTATTTTAGGGTATGTGCCACCACTTGCAATGTGAGCCATGCGTTTTTTAAGCCCATGTGCTTGTAGGTTTAGAATGTGACGAGATACGGCATGTCGCTCTACGGTATCGCTTGGCGTGAATGGGTGAGGGTCTATGGGCCGGACGGTTTGTGTAATAGGTTGTGGTGATATGGCACTACCAAGAGTCTGAAAGTTCTGCATACCTTTTGGCTCCCAGCTTTGATTTTTGCGACGTTCTCGTCTGATGTGTGTAATGTCGATGTCTGCAATAAGTACACGATTGCCTTCACTGAGCGGTTTACGCTCGGCAAGAATCCAGTCAAACTCTGATATGAGTGCATGGCCGCTCATAATAACGTCGGCTGTTGATTCTGAAGAGTCGGAACTGGCATAGACGTAGCAGCAGAGTAATCGATCTGCTGTTTGAGAGACCAGTGCTCGCCGTATAGCTCCTTTGCCGACTATCTCTGTACTAGAAGAGAGATTGAATATAACTTCTGCGCCGGCTTGGGCAAGTTTACGGCTTGGTGGGTCAGCCACCCAAAGATCCTCACAAATCTCTATACCACATGTGATATCACCGATTTTAAATAATAGATCTGTACCGAAGGGAATAGGGGCGCCACCGAGTTCGATGGATGAATTCGCAATATCTTTACCACTCGTAAACCAACGTTGTTCATAGAACTCACTGTAATTAGCTAAGTACTGCTTTGGAACGATGCCGATAATTTTACCGCCACTGAGTACTACGGCACAGTTGTAGAGTTTATTTTCAAACTCAATCGGCGTACCTACTATGAGTGTGGTTTGAGTATTCTTTGTAGCATTGGCTAGTTTTAACAACCCGGCTTTTACCTGATTCATAGTTGCGTTTAGTGCAAAGCCGTCAGCCAGACTGTAACTCGTAACCGCAAGCTCTGGTGTTACTGCCGCAGCTACGCCTGAATGTACTGCCTGCGTGTATAGATCAATAATCCTGTCAGCGTTCGTAGAGGTATCTCCAACTATAACTTCTGGTGTGAGTACCGCTACTCTGCGGAGTGTGGTAAATGGTGCTTGTTCTGGTTTTTTAATGCTCTTCATATTGACAGTATAGGCCGATTTATATATAGTGTCAATAGAACACTAACAAAAAGGATGATTTCATGAAGAAGGCAATAATTTACGGAGGCGCATTCAACCCACCAACTGTTGCCCACCAGGCAATATTGCAGGCGTGTGTTGAGTATGCACGTGCAGTAAGTGCTGAAGTTTGGTTGCTGCCGAGCGGTGAACGTGCCGACAAGACCATCCAGGTGAGTACAGAAAAACGTATAAAATTTTTAGAGGCTTGTATAAGTGAGGTTGATACAAATGGCGTTAGACATAGAATCGAAACTATTGAACTTCTGTCCACCGAGAAGACGCAGACGTATGGAACCTTTTCAGAGATATCTCGAAAGTATGCAGACATCGAACAAATATGGGTATTTGGAAGTGATTCAATTACAACTATGAAACAGTGGTATAACGGCGATTGGTTGTATAATAACCTACCCATGCTGATTGTACCTCGTCCAGGTTTTGAAATTACGTCATTACCACCACATGCACAGTTCTTGCAGGTTGATTCGGCGGAAATGAGCTCAACAATAGTTAGAGAATTAATGCATTTACAACAAGACTTCTCGCATCTAGTACCAGCTGCAGTGCACAGAATACTTCTGGCAGATTAGTCGTTTACGTCGAGAGTTTGCAGCTGCTGTACTCTGTATGCTTCTTCGGCCTCAGCCACCTTCTTGCTCGTAACACCGGCTCCGAGTGATGTAATTGTAACAAGGACTAACAGAATTAGACCTACCTTACTAAGTTCTTTCGAGGCATCTCTTTTAAGTCCAAATAATCCACTTACTAGACTGAGGGCCCAGACTATAGCAAATGCAGTAAATGCCGTGACCAGAATTGGGCGTAGGTAGGCAAGTCCAATTGTTATATCTACCCCGTTTGGGTTGGTTGATTTGTAGTACCACGCAACCGCACCGCTCAGTAATAATGTTATCGGTAGCACAAGTCCTGCAGTGATAATAGAAACTTTTCCATATTTATTCATAATTACATAGCCTTTCGTGCTCATGTAACTATAGCACTTATCTGGTTACTGGTGTTTAAGTTCTGTATACTTGTAGGGTGGTAAACTAGGTTAATCAGGGGGATATAGCTCAGCTGATTAGAGCGGTCGCCACGGCGACAGGTCAAGTATTATGATATATTTTGTGTACGTGCTTCGTAACTTAAAAAAAGGTCGACTGTATACTGGCTCTACCGGCGACATTGATAGATGCGTGGATGAACATAACAATGGACACAGTAAAGCAACTAGAACACGCGTCCATTTGAGCTTCTATATCTAGAACAATACCCTAGCC
>JAGOUG010000009.1 GCA_018061375.1 Candidatus Saccharimonadota bacterium | reverse complement strand
ATTATCACCAAAGTGGACATGTTCGATTAGTGTAATTTGATCTGAAAGTTTAATTCCAGTGCGTGGTATGGGCAAGTGGATGTTATTGAGTAGGCCGAGGCCGTTTACAGCATGCCGAAGAATTTCTTCCGAGTGTTTATAAAGTTGGTGCCTGTCCGGATTTAGATAGGCGAGTGTTGTAAACACGTCAATTCCCCTCGATTGACGAGTAATTGGGAACGCAACCACGCCATCAGATTCATCTGTTCTGTAGGCAAGTATTCGTGGGGCACCTTCGTGCTGATCTCTGGGTTTCATAAGATTATGATAATACAATAATAACGGATATGTGTCAATAAGTTTAGCTAGAGCTAGACGTTATCAAGCGTGAGCGTCGTGCAGCGGATGTAGCCACCACCCTTTGCAAGCTCGTTAATTTCCGGGGTTACTACGGTAAGGCCTCGCGATTCTAGTTCAGCCTTTAGTTTTGGCGCGTGGTTGCTCATTATTACCGTTTCACCTGTTGAAATGAGGTTACAGGCAAATCCTTTTAGCGCTTCTTCAAGGCTCACTTCAATTTTATCTAAAGAAAGTGCCTGTATCTTCTTCTGACTATTGGGTGTAAATGCCTCTGGACACCAGGCAATTAGATTTGGAGATATAACTGATATTGCCAGGTCGATATCATAGAAGTAACTGTTTGGGAGACCCGTAATCGCATTGATAACAGGCGTACCATCTTCGTCTAATTCAGGCAGTGTCTCAAGCGATATAACTTCGAAGCCCAATTCGTTTGCGACGAACTGGTGCATGCGTGGATCAGTTCGGTAGGTTTGGCCCATAAAAACCAAGTTGCCACAGGGAAGGGAATCGCCCTGGCCACTAAACAGGTACGGTGCAGGAATTACCGTAAGGCCCTGGTCTTCTAGTGCTTGTCGTGCAAAAAATTCTTCATCAGTCCGCATGGTTGGGAGTGATGAAAGTACGGCAACACCCTCTCGGCATAGCGCCCAGTTTGCAGTATAGATACCGTCTTGGCATCCTTCGGGTGCATCAACAGTAATCACGTCAACGCCGGCACCAATAAGTGCTTGGCGGATATTATCAAATTCTTCAGCAGTTTTACTGAGGTCGGGCTGATTGTTTTTATGAGAATACGGGTTCAGTTCTTCAACCGCAAAATACTGCACACCCGACATCAGTACTGTTTGATTAATTTTTTCCATTGCAGACTATTGTAGCACTGTCTACATTTGGTGTTGTGGTTGTACAGACCTACACTAGACTACTTTCTTTATAAGTGGTATAGTATACGTATGAGCAGAGCAGAAAATACTGATTTAGGTGCGATTGTTGGACAAAACGTTCGTGAGGCAATTGTTAACGATGCAATTGGCACCGAAATGCTTGCACAGATTGTACATAAAGTGCGTGCAGTCGGGGTGTACACTGGTGTTAAGAGAGTACTCTCTGATTCGACTGTCGATCTTAATGGCTACGACACTGGAACACTATCGTTAGTACTCGATGTATCAGAGGACTTAGTTGACGAGGCAATTAGGTCTACAGTAGATCGCATTGCAAGCGTAACTGAAGCATGTTTTCGACATTCCCTTGAGCTTGATTCAAATAACTAACTGATATTAACGTCGTTTATTGCCATCAATAACATTTGTTTTAATCGAGCTACGATTGTTTGAAGGTCCATAGGGTAGATTTTTGGTGCCACCACGGCTTTCACCCGGATCTACTGTCGGAATAATCGTTTTATCGGTAATATCTAGGATATCCCCAGAAGGATTAAACTGAATAATAAATGAGCTTACTTTTTTGACCGTTGCCGCAGCAACAGCAACTTCTGCAATGGCCGCATCAAATGCATTAGTTGGTGACTCAATTTGGATGGCTCGTTCAATAGCCTCATCTGCGGCAGTGGTTGGTTCACCAAGTGTATCTAAAAATTTGAGTTTTCCTGCTAATGCGCCCAAAACTTTCATTCTTTCAATCGGGTCTTTAGGTAGGTGTGGTCTAGTCCCACGGAATTCTTCCGTAAACGCATCAAGGTTTGTAATTTGTTCCTTTGGAACTTCTAGGGTAAGTGTTTTGATGTCTTCTGTCATATGAATCCTTTTGTTTTTATTGGATAACTACATAATAACAAAACATATGCATTTTGTCAATACTATTGTTATGTATGTATTTGCTATAAAAAAAGACACTTACTGTGTCGTTGAGGGTGTTGTGAGGGCGGCGGGTGCGAATGGTTTGATGATTGCTCATCAGGTTATTTTCGCACTCCGCCGTCCCAGCGAGGGGTGCCGACAACGCTGTCAGCACACCCTCACTGGTCCGTTCGGCGAGGCTCAGTCCAGCGAGTAGTCGTCGACGCGTTCCAGGTCATCGACTGTCGTCACGCCGTAGACCACGCTCACGCGATCACCGCCGTCCTCGCCCTTGTGGCTCGGATCGTCGGTGCCCTTCCATCCGAAGATGTTGGGGCCGTCGCTGGGGTAGGCCATCGCCCTCATGATCAGGTCTGCACGCTTGAACTCGTCGAGTTCAGCCTGCGTCATCTTGACCACGAGTGCGTTGACGCCACCGACCCAGGCCTCCGCGATTGCGATGGCGCGGGTCTCGTCACCCTTGACCACGAGCTGGGCCTTGAATCCCCTGCTGATCGTCACGACGTTGAGTACGCCCTGGATCCGCTGTTCGTCGCACTGGCGGTCGAGCCAGTGCATGAACGGGGTGGTTGCCTCTGCGTCGAAGTCGAGGTTGACCCTCGATGTTCCACTCTTCGGCAGTCCCGCAGCCACGTCATGACAACGCAGCTGGAATTGCTGTGAATCGGTTGCTTGTGGGCTCACGATTGTACCGCTTCCTATTTGCCTGATTGGACCCCTGTATCGTAGACCTCTTGACTTTAAATGTCAATTGTTTTGGTTGACTTTTTTTAACAGATTGGTATACTAACACTATATATGGTGGACAAAGAATCAAACCACACACATAACGAGGGCGAAAGCCCCGTTTTTAGTGAAGCAGAATCTCGTGATTTACAGCGAGCGTTTAATCATGCTCAGTTGCAACGTGCCTACGTTATACTTTCACTTTCACTCCATCACGACCAAGAGATGGCCCGCTTCTCTGACATTACAAAAAGCTTTGTGAGCCATTCAGTTGAGACTGATACGTATCCGTTTGCGCACTACCGAGTTAAACTTCTACCTAAAAATAGAGTACAGAGTCAAATTAAGGTTGCGGCAGTTCGTTTCCCTGCTGAAGGCTACCCAGATGCTCTCGGGTTAGCCGAAAATGATGGTGTGTATATTGCTTGGGAGACACTAGATGGAGTTGAGCATACTTTTGTCTTAGATGAAGATGAGTTTTCAAGGATCGACTTGTCACGAGCTTTTCAGCCAGAACAGCCATCGCATGTTCCTAACGATGAGTCACGTACTCCTACTGACGCCACCGAACAGTTCTTATTAGAGATTATATTGAATGATTTTGAGCAGGATCTTCAGGTACATACAGATAGTATTGAAGTCTAATTAGCACTTAGGCCTTGCGAGTGCTAATTTTATGCGGTACCATAAAGGTACCATTTTTTTTCAAAAAACGATAGTTTTAATAGGAGGATGTTACACATGAGCACACCACTCAAACCATTAGGAGACAGGGTTATTGCCGTTGCAGAGCAGGCACAGAATAAAACTGCGGCAGGCTTTTACTTACCTGATACCGCTAAAGAAAAGTCTAAAATTGCCAAGGTTGTTGCGGTTGGTAAAGAAGTCGACCACGTAAAGGTAAACGACAAAATTATCTATAAAGAATATTCAACAACAGAGGTAAAAGTAGACGGTACAGAGTACATTATTGTTAAAGAAGAAGACGTTTTAGCAACACTTGCATAGAAATTTGTCATTCCTGCGAAGGCAGGAATCTTTAATCGAGAGATCCCTGCCAATTGGCGGATGACACACAGAAGTTACATACATTAAACGACAAAGGAGTGAACAGCATGGCGAAGAAGGTATTTTATGACGAAGAGGCACGAAGGCGACTACTTGCCGGTGCTGAGATTTTGTTCAACGCAGTAAAAACTACTATGGGTCCAAAGGGCCGAAACGTATTAATTAGTAAAGGCTATGGTAGCCCAACCGTTACGCACGACGGTGTTACGGTAGCGAAGGGGATTGATCTTCCGGAAGATGAAGAAACACTTGGTTATAAAGCGGGTGCCGAGCTTATCAAACAAGCTGCAAGTAAAATGAACGACGTTGCTGGTGATGGTACTACTACAGTTACCGTGTTAACTTACCACATTTTAAACGAGGCAAATAAGCTAATTGCAGCTGGCCATAACCCAATGCAACTGCGAAAAGGACTTGAAGAGGCTGCTCGGGAAGTTCTGAAAGAGCTTGAAGGATTGCGCGAAGACATTGCTGGTGATAAAAAACGGGTTGCTGAAGTTGCTACAATCTCGGCTGGCGACGCCGCAATTGGCGAACTTATTGCAGAAGTGATTGAAAAAGTCGGTAAAGAAGGTGTAGTCACCGTAGAAGAAGGTCAAGGTCTTGCTATGGAATCTGAGGTTGTTGAAGGATTCACGTTCGACCGTGGCTTCGTCAGCCCGTACATGGTAACCGATACTGCTCGGATGGAAGCAGTCTATGACAAGCCACTCGTACTGGTAACAGATCGTAAAATCAGTTCTGTACAAGAATTCCTGCCAATACTAGAAAAAATTGCCCAAACAGGCAAAAAAGATCTCGTCATAATTGCTGAAGATATTGACGGCGAAGCACTCGGCACGCTTATTCTTAACAGATTAAAGGGTGTATTCAATACGCTTGCCATTAAGGCACCTGCATTCGGCGATCGCCGTAAAGAAGTTTTGCAAGACATTGCAATATTAACAGGTGGTCAAGTTATTTCAGAAGAACAGGGCTTCACGTTTGAAAACGCTGATATTGCTATGCTTGGTACTGCTCGTAGAGTAATTGTAGACAAAGACAGTACAACTATTATTGAAGGTGGTGGTTCTGAGGCGCAGCTGAAACAGCGCGTAGAACAGATCAATGCACAAGTAGAACACGTTTCAAGTGAGTACGAAAAAGAGAACTTAGAGAAGCGCCGTGCCGCACTTGACGGTAAGGTTGCTGTTATTAAAGTTGGTGGTGCAACTGAGACCGAAATTGAAGAAAAGAAGTTCCGTGTTGATGATGCTGTCGCTGCCGTAAAAGCCGCACTAGACGAAGGTATTGTATCTGGTGGTGGTGTCACACTTGTGAACATTTCCGCAGCCATTAAAGACGATGCTACTAACGCACACGTTGCTGGAAAGGTACTACTTAAAAACGCACTTGTTCAACCGTTTGTACAATTAATGGATAACGCTGGACTAAATGCACAGGCGCTACTTGCACAGGTTCAATCTGCAAAGCCAGGACAGGGAATAGACGTAAACGATCCTGAATCAGGCTTAGTAGATATGAAGAAGGTGGGCGTTATAGACCCTGCACGTGTAACCAAAGAGGCAATTATGAACGCCTCTTCAATAGCAGGCACAGCCATGACTATGGGAGCACTTATTGTAGATATCCCTGAAAAGGCTTCAACAGCGCCAGCCGGTGGTGGTATGGATCCTAGCATGATGGGCATGTAAAACCTTCGGTTTCAAACATAAAAAGACCCCAGTCACCAGGGGTCTTTTTATACAACCGTTTGTTTGCAGAGGCGATCTTTTCGGGCTTAGATTTTCGTGACCCTCTTACCAACCAGACGTATCGCCAGAGGAGTGTCGGCCTGTAGTAAATGCTCTATCCCCAAGCCCTGATTTTCTGCCTACCTCAGGTTTTGTTTTAACAGTCTGGACGAATACCGATCGTGTGCTAGAAGTGACCTCGTCACGACCGAGCATGCGAGCTACCCACTCTGCCCGGTTTGTTTGACCAGCTTCAAGCTCCTGTTCGGTTAAGTCTGTAACTGTTTCAACAAGTACCGTTCGTTCTTCTAGCGGTAATGCACACAGCTGTTCTGCTGGAGCCTGCTTCATCCATCCGTGAATGACATACCGAAGGACTTCATCTTCTAAGCTATCGGGGGTTGCCTGAATTAATTCCATCATTTTTAGTTCTCCGTTATCCCACGACCTGGATGCGCTCGAAGTCTTCCATATCCTGAATCACAACGCGCGCGCCATCTTCCCTAATGGTGATCTTACCTATGGTTGCCTCACCGCCGCTAAAATTATCGGAATAGTCCTCGAATGCAACTTCTACAATGTGAGAATCTTCACTATTCGCTGCTGTAGGGTAGACTTCATCTTCTGGTCCGTCAATAACGGAGACGGATGTTGGGGCCTCCCCTTCACAACTGAGCGTGAATCCACCAGCGACACCATTTACATCAATATCGGTAATTTGTAACTCTTTGTCATTCGCGCAGGTAGCCTGAAGATCGTAGTGTACGGTTTCTGTTTTACCACCACAGGCAGGGAGTAGTGTAAGTATACCGACACCTAGTCCTGCTAGCCATTTTCGACCTGTGTGTCGTTCGTTTGGTTGAATAGTTTCTTTCACAAATAATCTCCTTTGATTACATATATATTTTGCCATAAATTGGTTAATATGTCTAAAACCGTATAACAAATGTAGTATTAACAGGTATATTTTTGTAATATTCATACTTACAAAGTGTGATATTATGTGATCATGCAATGGCTTCACTCATTAGGACTTAACTCAAAACAGTCGATAACCTATACATTCTTGCTTGAGAACGGTGTTCAACCGGCCTCGTTCATTGCGGACAAGCTAGGGGAGCAACGTACGAATGTGTATCTTATAATCGAACAGCTCGTCCAAAAGGGTTTAGTCGAAAAAGACGAATCGCAACCTGTGGTTAGGTTCCGACCAGCTAATCCGGAGAGGTTACTGGAGCTTATGAGTCAACAACAGCGAAACCTGGCAGCCAGTTCTGCGCAATTAAAGCAGCAACTACCACTGCTTTCTGGTTTGTTCCACTTAAATATTGCTGACGAGGGATTGGCTTATTTCGAGGGGCTCAAAGGGTATAGTGCTGCACTTGAAGATATGACGACCTCTCAGTTTGAAGTCTGTGTTTTCGGCTCGTCTGATATTTCTATTAATCGACCAGACGCAAAGGATGTGCTGAATGCAAAATTCCAGAAACGATCTTTGGCAAAAGTTCCGACGCGGATTATTTTTGACGAATCCTTCAGAGAGGCAAGTGATATCCCAGCTTTTCTGTCTATGACTACTAAAAAGTATACAGAACTGCGACACTGGGGCCACCAGCCCTTCGGTAACGGTGAGATTGCAATCTATGGTGGTACGGTTGTGCTTACATCTTATGACGAAAAGCTGATTAGCCTTGTTATTAAGAACCCAGCTACAACCGCAATCTTTCAAGCTATATTCGATACTGCCTGGAATACCGCCGCTCAGTTGTGGTAGATGATTTCGGCTGCCGCTTTTTGTCTTTGTCCGTATGGCCGATAGGTTGGTTCTGCAACTTCCAAGAGGTAGCGGAGGTTATCTTCTGGACTGAAGCTACGTCCTTCTTGCAGGTCTCGTTCGAGGCGCCGACCAACTCTGGTGGCAAGTGGAGCACTGACGAACAAGCTCAGATCGTACCAGCCGGTTAAAATGGGGTCGAGTGCATGAATTCCTTCTACAAATATGATCGGAGTGCTAGCGGGGTCGATTGTCTGATACTCTCCCGTTGGATCCGATGTTTCCATGCTGTAGGTTGGTCGCTGTACCGGCTTTTCATCCTGTAGATCCGACAGGTGTTTTGCGAGTAGGTGTGAATCTATCGATATTGGGGTGTCAAAGTTTACCTCGTAGTCTTCTCCGAATCGTTGCCGCATCTCAGTGACGCCTCGGTAGTAGTGGTCTTGACTCATGATGATCGCCTGGTTGCCGTAGGGCTCGGCAAGTTTTCGGGCCAGGGTAGTTTTTCCGCTGCCGGTGTCACCGGCTATGCCGATAATGATCGGTCGGGGCATCTGCTGTCTAACATACTCGATACGGTCTTTGAGTGCGGTGATGTCACTCGGTGCCTCTGCTGCGATAAAACTATCAGGCATATGGCCCTGTTTTGTATCGTTGACTTGGGCAAGCTCGTAGTTGGTAAATCTGGTGTCGTGGGTGACATCGTGCCCAAAAGTCGGGTGTGGTACATCGCCCTCGGCCTCAACGAGGCTCAGGTTGATATCCATATATGAGTCTAGCGCCCAGTGGCCGGCGGAAAACTCAAGAGTTTGTCGGGTTTTTCGCAGAGGCTCTGTTTGCCGTGCTTCAAGCCAAAACTCATAGGTGTCTGGGGTAATCAAGGTTTCCATCTCTAACCGATCTGGAGGAGAGCCTTTTTTGACGGTGGCGAGGTGGGCTGCGACACCGTCGAGTTGTATGCGCCTAAGTCGTAGTTCGTATGGTTCAGTTTGCTGATTGAGGTAGTATTGTTCGATCGGGCGTGCTGGTGCCATGAGTAGTTCATCGGGTATATGGTGTAACTCATCATCATGAACCAAGTATTTTCTCTCGCTCTCTAAGTATGCTTGTGGCATTTCATTCATATTGTGTCCTTTCATTTCCGTCTGTAAGCATACGACAGCAATACAGAACGTTCTAGAAAGGACAGATTGAGTCAAATTTTATTGACAGCATGAAATAAATACAGATATACTTATAGTCAATGCATTACATACAAAAATATATTCTTGACAAGTTAATTTCATCTGCGTATCTGCGCAATCGTGATATGCGCCCACCGCATACCGAGAGCAACCTGTATCAATACCACCTTAAACGACTGATTGACTCGGGTTTTATACAGAAGCAGGGCAGCGAGTATACCCTGAGTACAAAAGGTCTCCAGTACGCAGATCGCCACAGTTCAGAACTTAAAGATGAACGTTCGCAACCCAAACTGGTCACTATATTATTGCTAGAGAACGAGGCTGGCGAGGTACTTCTAATACCCCGTAAAAAACAACCATTTATTGGGATGTATAATTTACCCTCTGGCAAAATCCATGAAGGGGAGAGTTTGTTGGAGGCAGGCCATCGCGAATTGGCTGAAAAAGTAGGAATAGAGGGTGGTATAGAGTTGCGACCGGCTGGCACGGTGCATCTTGCTATTTCTGATGGATCTGAAACTATTTCAGAATTTTACGGATTTGTATTAACAGGGGTGTTTGGTCAACATCATAATGCTATTGGTCGGTTTTTCAGTCGAGATGGATCTATAGATGAACAGTTAATGCCCGGTGTTAAACAGATATTGCAGACAACAGATGATATCCTAGAAATACGAGTTGACGATACTAAGAAAAACTGATAAAATACGGTAAATAATTATGGCAAAACGAATCGATACTTCTCCATATTCTAATAACCATCAGCCTCGAGTACGACCGGGTTTTGAAAAACTTATAGAACTAGATTCGCAACTCGATCGTGGTGTAGAGAATGCGCATGAAGATGTCAGTGAAATTGGTAGTGAAGTGAAAACATTTGCACTTGATGCATTTGCAACTGCGTGCAGGTTTGAAGAAACTGACCCAGCATTGATATCTTTAATTGTTCAGCGACTTGATGATGTAGCAGAGTAACTACAGAGCTAACGACTAGATGAATTACTTGGCTTGTAATTTTTTGCGACGGTCAATTCCGCGGAGCTCGCGTTGAATAAGTTCATCAATTTTTTCATTCACTACTCTACGCCACTGTTTGCTGCTAGCACTTGTGCGTACGGATTCGTCTTCAAGTGTGACTGAAAGTAGCAACCTTACTGCGTCAGTACTACGTAGCCAGTACGAATCATTTGGCGAAACTCTACTGCCTACTATATTCCTAAAGTCTTCATCGGAAATTTCTGTAGCAAAGTAGATTCCTTTTAGGTGGCCAAGTTTGATACCAGCCTCTTCTATAGCCCCATGTTCGCCCATTATTTTTATAATAGACCGAGCTGAGCCAGTAATAGCAGAGAGCAACTCATTTTTGAGGCGTTCTTTGCGCTGAGAATGTGTTTCACTGCCAGATTCTGTAACTAATGAAATATCGTCATTATCTTCATCCATGGCCTCGGCTTCTGGGACTGATTCTGGTGGTAGGTTTATCTCTGCAAAAACTACGGTTGGCTCAGAGGGTTCAGCTGATGATTCAGCTTCGACTATATCACTGACTACGGGGGTATGAAGCGCTTCAAAGCTGTCTGTGAATCCATCCCCCTCAAATGAATTTGATTCCATAAAGTCTGCAATCTGGTCTTTTTCGATTGCTCTATATATTCGATGTCTGAGTTTAACCCCAATACTTCCGTCTGGTTTCTGCTCGAGTGTACGACGCCAGCCGTACTGAAGTACAAAACCTTCTTCGTCTAAAATTGAGCGAAGGTTCTCGCCGAACTTTGGTCCTAGTGTTGATGTAACACGGGAGCGTAGCTTGTGTCCGTTTAATTGACTAATCACTTCTGGTGAATATAGTAATCTCGCAATTTGATCTACAGTAACTGTTTCACCCGCGTGTTCGCTTAAGCACTGTGCAGATAAAATTGCCGCTTTCGGCTGATCTACATGTCTTTCTGCAAATTGCTGTACTTCGCCTGAAGGGCAGTCTGCGATGTCTGGCTCGACCGGTAATTCGTCCAGTGTAATAAACAGAGAACGATTTTGGTCTACGAGGGCTACAGGAAGTTCCCAACTAAGCGCTAATTGGCCAACCACAGCATCTAGGGAGCTCGAATAGCCCTTAATGCGTTTAAGGTCCTCTTCGGCCTCGTGTTCTTGATCCATCAATTCTAAAACCGCGTCTTCAAGATCGTTTATTTCCTGATCGCTAACTATGTTAGACCCTCTGGATTCTAGCAGTTCTTTCACAGATTCTACTGCTCGGGGTGCTAACCGTTCTACGTTTGCAAGTAGCTCCTCGGTCTTTAGTAACTCTTGTTGTTTCTTCTGTTCACTCATTTCATCAAGAGCCGCTTCTTGTTCTTTGACGGTAGTGTTCATTGTCTTAACCTGGGCTTCAACGGATGCGAGGCTTTTTTCAATATAGAGACTTAATCTACCAAGGCTTTCAAATACTCGCCCTGACTCTGGTGCCATAGAAATAATATTGGCGAATGTTTCTTCTTGTTCATCGGCAATACCAAATTGGACTAGTTCTAGAACCTCTGGCTCTGCTGCAAGAATGTCGGTAGCTTCTTTGTAGCGAGCATTCTGGTCCGCTAATTGCAGTGCAAGGCCATCTGCATCAGCTATAGTTGCAGAGCCGTCTTCAATTGCTGCGAGTTGTTCGCCTATTTTTTCACTATCACTCATTATTTATATATTATATCAGTATAGATACTAAATAGCAATAATATTATTCTATATTACTTTTTAAGCTTTTCAAAAATAGTTTTACTTGCCCTGCGGATACGTTCCGCGTCTTCGTGTTTGAAGTATAAAATTTGATTCCCTTTTTTAGTTGGAAATGATTCTGGTGTAATTTTCAGATACGTCGCAACTGTTCTCAGCGCAGCGGGTGTCATATCAAGTTCGTTTGCAAGCCGGCTGAGCCGTGTTGCACCCAGTGGTACCGTTTGGCCCTCAAGGTATACACCATGGGCAATACTTCGAAGAAGCGGCAGAATTCGTTTTGCTTGTTCTGAGAAATGGATGAAGCTCATATCAATTTCGGTTGTCTGGAGTAATTCTTCCTCTGATTCAATTACACCTGCGTCACGCCAAACTCGGTCGACCATCAAAAGTCGTTCAGCGTTGCCAACAAAGTCCAATACTTGCACGCGAGTTTTAGCTGGAGTCCTTCTTAGGCCACGGCCAAGTTGCTGAAGGTATATTCGTTTTGATCCAGTTTGTCGTTTAAATATTATTTGATTTGCATCAGGAACATCTATACCTTCATTAAATGCATCTACTGCACAAATTGTATCGATCCCATCCTCAGTTTTGAATGAATCAAGAGTACGTATGCGTTCAGTCCTGCTAAGCCCTGAATGGTATGCTGCACCGTTCTCGAAGTATTCTGAAAAGTTAATTACATCCTCTATTGAACTGCAAAATACAATTCGTTTGACTTTTCCTTTGATCTTCTCAGATTTCTCTTTAATTATTCGTGCTATCTCGTCATCTCGTTTTGGAACAAAAATTTTTCGATCCAACTGACTAAATGGATATTCATCTCCATAATCATCAATTAATCTACGGTCTTCAACAACTTCGTCTGTAATAATATGATAGTCTACGTTGGCAAGTAGTCGTTGACGAATCGCTTCTTCAAGCGTCATGCTGTAACATTCTGTACCGAAGATGTCTCGAATATCTTTTACATCCATGCGGTCTGGTGTTGCGGTGACTCCAAGTAGGTGATCGAAATCAAAATAACGTAGAGTTGGCTCATAGGTATCGGCACTAGCATGGTGGCCTTCGTCAACTGCTCCAAACTTAAATTCATCTGGAACAAATGCCGGATGCCATTCCCGCATAACTTGAAATGATGCAAATAATACTGAAACCTCATCGAAGTTGCGACCATCACCACTGAATAAACCGTAATCGAATTCTTCACCTACTATAGTTTGAAACCGTCCATGAGCTTGATTAAGAATATCGTTATTATCGTTTAAAAAGAGACCACGTGCAGTCGGATCTTTTAGGAGTCGACGCCGGGTATCTGCAGCCATCACGGTTGTTTTTCCAAGTCCTGGAGCCATTACAATAAGGGAGGCATGATTTCCTTGTTTTTCGTTGTCAGCAATAGCATCGAGAGCCTCGAGCTGATGGTCACGTATCTCAACGTCCGGCACTCGGTGGTTAATCTCTCTCATTAGTTCTAAGCTAGACAACTCTGGTGTTCTCTCAGTAGTCTTCACAATAAATAATATTATACAACTGATAGTAATATAAAACAATAGTAATATGTCTTTATCTCTGTGGGGCCGAAAATATTGTAGGAACGTGTTAAGCTATACTTATAAAAAGGAGCTAAATGATGTCAAAGCGAAAAAAATGGGGTTTGTTTTTACTCCTATTCCCAATTATTGCCCTACCGGTAGTGTTTGTTCTCCAGCTCTTAAACAGAATGGCATTTTCAGAAATCGCAGCTGTTACGTTGGTAATAAATCTCATAACGCTGATCGTGGGTTCCGTAGCAATATTTGGTTTTTTACCGATGGTAATTATCGGAATCGTTCTGCTTTCAACTCCGGGTAAGGGAAATACTGAGACTTTAGCCCTAAACCAAGCACAGCCTTTGGACAATACGGCCGTATACACACAGGCTCAGCCTGTACAGAATGAAGTAGTTGAACCAGGGCCTGTAGATTCAGCAGGGCCCCCACAGTACCCACCGCAAGTGTAGGTCTCTTTGATTTTCAATACCACCCGAAGAAACGACTCATGTTTCGCACGAGTTAAGCCAGCTATTAAATTGTTTACGGTCTTCATATACGTAATTCACTACATCGGTGACCTGTTTATTGCATGGGTCTATAATACCGTTCCATCTCTTTTTTGGCGTTCGCCAGTCCGGCCCATATTCTAGTTCAAGATATTTTTCAGCATTTTCCGGGACCCAAAATTCATTTCCTAAAAAAGCTTTTTTTGTTCGTACTACTTCCGGGTAGGTGTAATCAACTTTATACGCTCTTCCGAGCTTAAAGTGTTTCCAGCAAGAATATCGTACGGTATGGGGTTTATCTGAATAGTATAAGAATAGATCAAGACGAACATTACTGCGTTCAAGGGTAATGCTTAGTCCGTCTTGAACTCGGCCATTTGTGACAACAATATGAAACCTGCGTCGTATAAGTTCGTGAATTACGTTAGGGGTAAAGGTATCGGCAAGTACGGCCACATCGGTGTCATGATCGTGTGCAATAAAATCATTCTCCCTAACCATACCCAAGAGCGTACCGTCACTCAGCCAATACGTGCACCCGTAGGAGTCTAGGCAGGATGTTGCTTCAATAAGATTTTGTAAGGCTACTGCTCTGTCCATATATATTTCCACTCTTATATACAACTATACGGCTGGCTATAATAAATACAAGCCAGCGTAGTACGTTTTTTTTAACGTTAGTATTTTAACAAATAGTAGCGAGATACTGTATAATTACAGTCATAACATATGTGTTAATAATTGGAGGTAGTGTATGGCACGTTTGCCTGTTCCTGGGAGTGATGATGGTACATGGGGTGCGGTTTTAAACGAGTTTTTAACGGAGTCACACAATAATGACGGCAGTTTAAAGCCTGAGAGTGTGGAAAGTAGTGGCGTAGCACTTCGCCGTACGGCTAAGTTCCTCCATGCCGGAGAGATTAGTGGTTTGGTGCAAGATTGGAACCCAACTGGCTGGGATGGAGGCGCAGGAGACGTAGATGTCATATTGGTGGATCCAGTACTATCTGAACCTCCGTCTTGGCAAGCGAGCACTTTCTACACACCGGCGCTCCTTAGTTACGGCTCTATTGTGTACGAAAATGGTGAATACTGGCAGGCTATGCCATCTTCCGGAACAACTGGTAGCGTCCAGCCTATTGCCATTCATCCAACAATTGCAGACGGCACGATTGCATATTCGGAGAGTTTTGTTTTACTAAATGGTGATGGAGTGTGGCCTGCAAGTACCGCAGTTTATGGCTATTCTTATATTATTGCTGATGGATATGTATGGGAAACCTATTCTACCGGAAATACCGGTGGCACTACACCAGATTGGGCCAGTGGCCCAAGTATCATAGATGGTGATATTACCTGGAGCCGAAGGGGCCCAGTCTACATCTGGCAAGCTAACCTGACAATTAGCTACAACCCTGAGGACGGAGAGCCGTTTATGCGTCTGCCCGGTGGACCGAATGTGTATCGTTTCTTTCCAATATCGGGTGGTACGCTGCAAAGCGGCACTAGTAAGCCAAGTTTTACGTACGGTGAGTACGATATTGATAACGATATTTTGTGGCAATCCGCTTCGGGTCAGACTGTCGTCATGCCTCATCTACTGAGCCTAAGTAGCGCAAGTGCTGAAGATGGACGAAGGGTTACAATACACTTTACCGGTAATATAATTGGTGTGATGTCGGGTAGCGGTAGTGGATTCGGTAGTGGACTTAACCCAACATTTGGCACGAGTCCTGGATACACAACTATCGGTATACCAACCTATATGCAGACATTGCCAGCCAACGCAATTGAAGGAAGTTTTGTACTTTCTACAGGCTCTGTAGAATTAATGTGGGATGCTGGTGCAAGTATTTGGCGTATTATCGGTGGCGGTAATGAAATAGGCTTCCCTCTCTTCAACTAATAGGTGAGCAGGATTTATCAAATTGCCTGCTTTAAATCATCTATAAAAAGTGGACAGTTACCTATATTTGTATGCCCAGACATTAAGTTACTGTGGGTGTTGGTTTAATAAAACAGACCTGCGTGTACCGCTACGGTTTTTAGATGGGCTAATTGTGGGCTTAGCCCTGTTTGCTTGCAGTAATGTAGTTGATCTCGTTGATGATATCAAGAAGAGCCTGAGCTTTTTCTTTTTCACCTTCAATACCTTGAGCAGCGTCAAAAGCTGGTTTTATAAGGGCTGCATCGTCGGATGCACGGAGCATCATTAGGTATTTATCAAACTTATCGGCTGGTTCAAGATCTAGTTTTTCAATTAACGGACGAAGCTGCTCTAATGCAGATTTTTTTACGCCGTCGAGTTCGCCATTTTCGCCAGATCCTTCAGTGCCAAGGTGTGCATCTGCGTCAGAACTAAGTCCAGCCGGTAGGTCATTACCAGAAAAGGCAATTCCAGATGCAGTATCGGTTGCTGGATCTGCAGAGGGTGTATCAGTCAGGGTTGGAGCAGTGCTATCTTCACTACCACCGATGTTCATGTCGGCCATTCCAACTACGTTTGCGGTATCTTGTGTGATTGCACCCGCAGATACAACTTGCGGATCTGCAGCTATGGCAGCTCCATCGGTTACGGGGGCAGCTGGTGTTGGTACTGAAGTACCACCCATAGTGTTTGCATCTTCCAATGCTTTTACTAGAGCGTCAGTATTATCATCTTTTTTTAACGGATTTAAGTTCATCTTCCCACCTATGATCTTGTACTTATTTATTCTTGTTCAGTTATAATAGTACCTGATACCATAACCATTATGCAAGGGGAGTCCATGCTAGACGATAAATCTTATATTTCACGGTTCGATACTGACGATGCGCTCGGGGTGATGATGAACCAGTGGCAGCAGCTTGAAAAAGCGTTCGAGATCCCTAGTCAGCAGTACGATATTGAAAATATAGTGTTTGTCGGAATGGGCGGCTCGGCGCTCGCGGCGGAGCTATCGCTTGTATGGCCGGGCTATATTGTTCCGTTTGAAATATGTCGTAACTACACAGTTCCTGCGTATGTTGGTAGTAAGTCGCTCGTGATTGTATCAAGCTACTCAGGAAATACAGAAGAGGCTATCTCGGCACTTGAAGACGCCGCTCGTAAAAAAAGCCATATAATTGTTGTCTCGGCCGGTGGTGCGCTTTCAGAACTGGCAAAAAAACATGATGCTAATTGGGTACAACTGCCAACCGGTCTACAGCCACGACATGCGGTTTTGTTTAGTTTTAAGGTGCTCGTAACAATACTGGAACGTTGTGGTTTTGTGAAGGTAGCCGACGCGGAGAAGTCGATTCATCAAACTGCTGAGTTTCTGCGCGCTAGCCTTGGAGCCTGGGGCCCAAGTGTGCCAACAAACGATAACAGTGCAAAACAGCTCGCAGAATACTGTATGGGCAAGACCCCGATTATCTACGCGGGCCTACTATACCCAGCGGCCTATAAATGGAAGATTAATTTTAATGAAAACGCCAAGAACACCGCATGGTGTGGTCAGTATTCAGAGTTTAATCACAACGAGTTCTTGGGTTGGAGTTCACACCCAATCGAAAAGCCATTTGGAGTCTTCGACTTGATTTCTAGTTTTGATCATTCACAGATTAAAAAACGCTTTTTAGTCTCTGACAAGTTACTTTCGGGGAAGCGACCGAAGGCGCTGCAGATTCATGCCGAAGGTGAAACGGTGCTTGAGCAGCTACTTTGGACTGTTGCACTGGGCGATATGGTGAGTGTCTACCTGGCACTTCTAAATGGTGTTAATCCAACACCGGTTGATCTTATTGAAAAGCTTAAAAAGGAGCTTGCGTAAGTATGGCTACAGCCCGAAGAACTTACTGCTACCTATGTGCGACCAAGTTAGAGCCACAGAGTGATTTTTCTTGGAAGTGCCCGAGCTGCCAGTACACGCAGTATGAAAACCCGAAGCCAGCCACAGAGGTCGTGCTCATGCAAGATGGCAAAATCCTTGCTTCTGAGCGCGGTGCTGAACCACATAAGGGTCGCTTCGATATGCCCGGGGGGTTTATTGAATGCAACGAGACGATTGAAGAGGGTCTGCTTAGAGAGCTTGATGAAGAACTCGGGATCTCTAGTGAGGATATTACTGGCTTACGATACCTCCGTTCGTATAGCTGTCTGTATCCATTTGGGAAGGAAGTATATTATCTTGTGGTTATGGTTTACGTTGCAACGCTTGGGGCCGGTGTAAAGGTTGAAGCTAAAGATGATGTCGCGTCACTTCGCTGGGTTTCTGAAGCTGAAATTGACTCCGTACTATGGTCGTTAGATCATCACCTCAAGAATGCACGTACGGCTTTCAGAAATTCAGAATAATTAGATTTAGTCGTGTCTGAGCGCATCGGTTGGGTTTTTGGTGGCGGCTCGGATTGCGGGCCAGGTACCAAATATTACACCGACAGCAAGTGAAACACCGGCTGCGAGTAATATAATCCACGGGTCAAGCGCGGGCTTTACTGCTGTTTGCGCACCAATTACATAGCCAATAAGTACACTCAGTACGATACCGATGAATCCACCTACTAGTGTAATCACCAGTGCCTCGGTTAAAAACTGCATCATAATTTGCGTCTTGGTTGCACCAACTGCTTTTCTGATACCGATTTCTTTGGTGCGTTCGGTCACGGTTACTAGCATAATATTCATAACACCGATTCCTCCAACCAAGAGTGATATCGATGCGACTGCTGCCGTAAAGCTCGTTAGAACTTTAAAGACTGAGTCAGTTGTATTCACCAACTGATCTTGGGTTGTAATCGTGAAGTCTTCTTCGCCGTTATGGTTTTTAAGTAGCACAGATTTGATTTGTTCAGATGTATTTTTACTATCCGCCGGGTCCTCTAATTCAACAGTAATTTGTTGAAGTTGAATAACATCTTGATTCAAACTTTTACCGGTTGGTAGGGGAATCAAAACGAGGTTATTTATTGGTTGGCCAAAGTTAAAGCCTTCGTAACTATCGAGCACGCCAACTACAACAAAACTAGTGCCGCGTATAGTAACCGTGCTACCGATAGGGTCTTGGTTTCCAAATAGTTTTTTGGCAACGTTATTAGCGAGTACTGTTGTTTTGTTGTTCTTCAAATCACCACCAAAGAACTGCCCCTGAGTTAGCTTCTGCTTGGTTAAATCAAGGTAGTTTTCTTCCACCGCCAGTACCTGGGTATTAAATTTTTCTTCACCACGCTTAATGGAACCGTCAAGTCGCATAATGCCACCAGCTTGGCTAACGTTAGCTACCGTCTCAACACTCTGTAAATCTGCCTGGCTGAGTCGTGAGGTGGTGGCAGAACTACCAAGTGCACCACCCAAAGAATCAAAGCCACTAACAGAAGCATTGCGCCCGGGCACAATTGTAATTAAGTCACTCCCGAGGTCATTAATCTGCTGGTTTACTTGCCGTTTTACCCCTTCACCGAGTGCAATAATAGTCGTTACTGATGTTACGCCAATAATTATTCCAAGTAGTGTTAAAAAGGTTCGTACCTTGTTACTCTTTAAACTGTTTGTCGCCATTCTGACGTGCTGCGCAATCATTGTTTAGCACCTTTTGGCTCTTTCTTAGGGGCCTTTTTCCGGGGTTTCTTTTTAGCACTAATTGATTGCTCAGTTGCAGTCTTTGCAATTTCGGTGGCCTCTTTACGTTGCTCGGCGATGTCTTTTGTAAGGCTCCCACCGGTGAGGTCCTCTTCAATTCGGCCGTCCACCATTTTAATTATTCTATCGGCGTAGGCTGCAAGGTCAGGGTTGTGGGTGACCATGATAATGGTGTTTCCAGCTTCGTGAATTTCTCTCAGAGCTGCCATTATGAGTTTGCTTGCTTTGGTATCAAGGTTTCCGGTTGGTTCATCGGCCAATACTATACTCGGTCGGTTTACCATAGCCCGAGCAATAGCCGCTCGCTGTAACTGGCCGCCAGAAAGTTGATTTGGCAAGTAATATTCTTTCTCTTGAATACCAAGATACTTAAGTATTTCACTGGCACGCTCGTAGCGTTTTACCGTTGAGACACCCTTATACATAAGCGGAAGACTGACGTTTTCTAGCACATTTAAACGACCAATAAGGTTAAAGTTTTGAAAGATGAAACCGATGTTATTGCGACGGATCTTTGCACTCTTCCTGGCACTAAGGTACGACACGTCTTTGCCGTCAAGTTTATAGATACCATCATCAGATGTGTCGAGTAGGCCGATTATATTAAGGAGAGTGCTTTTACCTGAGCCACTGGGCCCCATAATTACTAAAAATTCACCTTTTGGTACTGAAAGTGAGACTTGCTCGAGTGCCATTGTTGCACCGTTGCCAAGCCCAAAACTTTTGGTAATTTCTGTCAGTTCTATTACATTCACTAGTTTCTATTGTAGACCAGCCATGAACTGAAACCAACCACAACCATCATCGTTTTTTCATCTGTTATTAGCGAGTTCATTTCTAACCATAACCATATTGACATATAAGCAATAATTTGGTACAGTATTTAAGTACATAACTTCTAAAGTAAAAAGCCATAACAAACATGAATACAACAGAAATTTTACCAAGCCAAGCTGAGCGTGCACAAAACGCTGAGTTTACTGTTGCTGTACATTCGGTTGAGGATGAACAGGGCTACACTCGTAACCTATATGAGTTGTCACCACAGCTTTCGGTTACTTTTAGGGGGCGCGATGAACTTCCGACATTTTCTGAGGATATTACCATTCATGATAGTCAGCGTATTTTAACAACAGATGAAGCTCCGAAAGAAGTCGATCAACAGGATTTTGATGAATATATAAGAAACTATAGTGAAGTTAGCAGCAGCGGTGAGCATTTAATTGTTAATGCTACACCAGTTGGAATTATAGATTTGTCTTTACGGTTGTGTGAAAATCAGGGTGAATTCGTAGATTCTCTAGCTGCTATGAGACAAAATTTTATTGATGGCAAAATAGGTCAAGCGGAGACTATTTATTTAGACATGCTCTCGACAGCCGTATTTGTGGGCAAAGAAGCTACTGCAGAATCAGATACCTCTGATACTGCAAGTGTTACAGACGGTCTATTAGATGTAGCTTTGGCTCTCGCTGGTAGTGAAGAAAAAACAGCCATTATTCATGAAAAAATGAGAGTTATTGAAGCTCAGTCCAAGCAACTCGTCATCAGGGAAATCGGTGAAAAAGGGCTTGAGCTAGGGCTAGGACATAAGCCGATTGACCCAGAGATTATCCGCGAGGCTCAAGGCTTGGTTCTTGTTAGGGCAACAGATACACCACCGCTAATTGATCAAGAGGGGTTAGTACACATGCAGTCTGCTGGTGACGTGACAAAAGGTATGGTTGGGAACGGCACTGGCACAAGATATGTGCCACGCTACACAGTTCATTTCAGTTTAAATCATACTGCTGAAAGCCACGGCATGCTCACTGGAACTGAAAACGTTTTCAAAGGCCGCGCTTACACAATTGTCGCTCCTTTAGATCAAGCACTTTGTGCTAACGGTAGACCCGCAGCAGTTCGGGGCGTAGACACATACTTTGCGGTAGGCCCATCTGAGGATGTGATTCTACCAGGTTCAATTATTCTAAAAGATGGCGGTGCCCAGGATTCTATTCTAATCACAGAAGGAAATATGCGGACCTACAAAACTGAAGGTTTTGATCAAAGTGATGTAGAAGGTGTTCAGGAACTTTATGCTGGTGTACATGATACATTGATGGCTTCACTTGATGCACCGCAAGCCTATAGTGAAATACAGAACCAACTAGGTTTTCTTGCCGGTAGCGATATCCGTCATCACTTATTGTCACTTTACGAACAAGATCCTGGGCAATTTGAAGGTGTTATGGGGCAGGTTGTTAGCAGTCTTTTGGTAATGTCGGCCGTAATTGAACAAGGGGGTACACCGGTTTCTGCGAATGAGCACTCGATTAGCACACCTGGAGTGGAGAAAGTTGTGACTGAACTAGCGAGCAGGCTTACTGCTTCGCACAGCGCGCATATTGATAATATTGAAGCAAGGCTTGAAGACGTCGCTATGCGGAGGCTTGCTCTCGGTGAGGGTCGTCGAGATACTTCAGACAAGGAGCTGGACGTAAATGCTCCATTTGATTGGCAGAAGCCAGTGCCAGAAGATGATTTGAACTCGTTATTAGCATCACCAGACTGCCCACAGAGTTTAAGAAGGTCATATATTTCTTCTGGATTTTTAAAAGTTCGAAGTGGTGATGAAGCTAAAATTGAAGCTAAGTATAGGGCCAGTAATCCACGAAGACCAGGTAGTTAATATACTTTTGTCGGGTCTAGCTAGGTGATAAACTATTGCGAGAGTGGAGAGGTGTCCGAGTGGCTGAAGGAGCACGCTTGGAAAGCGTGTATGCGGGCAACCGTATCGCGGGTTCGAATCCCGCTCTCTCCGCCAAGAATAAAGTTCTAAAACGACCCGTTCCCCTAAGTATGTACTAAAGGAGAGGGTTGTTTTAATTTATGCCAAAATACGTTGAAAAGACCTGGATATTATTATTCCCGCTCTTTAGG
>JAGOUG010000054.1 GCA_018061375.1 Candidatus Saccharimonadota bacterium | reverse complement strand
TATATATGCTCACCACATTATGAGATTCCTTTACAACTCGGGAAACTTTGAATCGGTGCGCATTGAAATGCATCAGAGGTAACAGGAATCTATAGAAGCCAAACAAACCAAGCGCAACTACGTAAAGCGTGAGCCAGTACAACTTAAATGCCGTAAACGAACCGAGCGTAGTGCCAAGTTCTATTTGATGCCCAAACGCGAACACAATAAACACATATGTTAGTAGATGTATTAGGTGCCACCATTCATACCTAAGCCGCTTACGAACAATCCAAATTGATGAACCGACCAAGAGATACAGGCTAATCAGTGCAATTACAGCCTTATTGATGTCTTCGTACGATGTAATCATAAACCAGTACTGATTTGGCACAGTCTTACCTGTTAAAAGTGCGTTTCCATTCACAATTAATAACGAGTGTAGAGAGATAAAAATAAATGTGACATAGCCAGTTATTCGGTGGATCCGACTCAGTCTATCTTGTCCGAACGCCTGTTCAAGTAGTGGTATTCTGCCGATAATTACAAATTGCTGTAGTGCCGCAAGCACACCAAATAGCCCAAGTATCCTACCGACTGCAATAAGTTGCAAGGCTATGGTTCCAGATGTCAGATATGTGTATGATGAGTTCAACCAATAGCCACAAATAATTGCCATATTTGCTAGAAGCACCACTAATAATATAACCCGTATTAATTTTCTATATTTATACATATGTAGTTAGTATATCGTATTCTCGACTGTTGACGTGACAATAAATTGAGTGCAAGAAACCGGGCATATAACCCGGCTTGACGGAGTGACACTAGGTCCTCCACCTACTACTATACGCTCATTTACTCAAGCTTCAAGTTACAAATTAACAGATGACATGCTTGCATTTTATGATTGAGTCGCGTATATGTATTGTCATACTAATCATAAGGAGAACAGTATTCATGAAAGTTAAAAATATCAACGTTGAGCCGACCACACTGCTTGCTGAAGTACTTGGTACTTTTATACTTGCAACCGTTGCCCTGACTATCGGTCAGCCGCTACTCGTAGGTCTTACACTTGTTGTGCTTATTTTTGCACTTGGTGCAATTTCAGGTGCACACCTAAACCCAGTGGTAACATTCGGTCTTTGGAGTGTTAAAAAACTTGACGGAGTAAAAGTTCCGTTTTACTGGGCTGCTCAGTTTTCAGGTGCGCTTTTTGCACTTGTAGCAACTCAGCTTTTCAAAGGCGATAAGCTCGCGCTTTCATTTGCAAGCTTCGGAAGCTTTGATACTAAAATTGTAGTTGCTGAGCTTATTGGTGCAACAATCTTTACATTTACGATCGCATCTATGGTTCATAGAAACCAGGTTGAGTCTGCAAAAGCAGCAGCCATTGGTCTTGCACTCATGGTAGGCCTCTACGTTGGTGGCGGACTACTAAACCAGGCAGCACAAAATATTGACCCAACTACAAAAGAAACACCTCGTGTTGCACTTGTTGAAGGTGTTTTGCTAAACCCAGCAATTGCACTTGCAGCTACTGAAAAAGTAGATACCGCAGGCGCACAATCACTCTTAGGTGCAAAAGTTGAAGCAGAAGTTAAAACTCCTGCCAGCCGATTCACACTAGAGACTATTGTTGGTGGCCTTGTTGGTGGTGCACTTGGTGCTAACCTATACATGGTTCTTGCAGGCGCAAGCCCGTTCGAAAAAAAGAAAACTATTACTGCTAAAGTAACAACAGCCGTTAAAAAATCTACAAAAAAGAAGAAGTAATTCTTCAATAGATTTGAGTATTCCTAACTTTGGGAAAAAGTCGTGACTGACCGCTCTCATAAAACCTCCGATAAATCGGAGGTTTTATTTATGCGACTAGCTTTAAGACGTAGGTATTAACTGTCCAAAGCTCAAAACCAAACTGTTGATATAGACTGTTCGCGGCTACGTTTTCGCTACCCGTACTTAGTTTAAGAGTGTTCACACCAAGTCTTTTTGCTTCATTAATCACAGACTGAACAAGCTGCTTGGCAATACCTCTTTGACGGAAGTCTGCGTCTACAACTAAGTTCTCTAGAAACGCTCGCGAGCCAGTAAGAACATACGATACATTAAGTAGTACAACTCCGATGATTATTCCACTTCCTGTGCGAGCAACGAATATAGTGTTCAACTTAAGCAGATTTTGCAATTCCCCCATTGCCAGCTCCAGAGCATACCGTGAGTTCAGCTGCAAAACTAATCTATTAATGGATTCTAAATCAGCTGTTTCGGCTGTCCTAAGTTTTTGTATAGTAATACTGTTATTCATCTTGTGAAGGCTTATCGAGCATGAGTGGATCTACACCAGGTGTGACACCAGCAATTTTAACCACATCTTTATCTATCTTCTTGAGCTCTTTGTGAGCGTTGTTATAGTGGTTTACAGTAGTACCAAGAGAGTTTCCAAGTTTTTGCATAAATGTCTCATAACCACCTATATGGCGCCCTAGCTCGCCAACCCGTTTTTGTATATCTTTAGCCTGCTCTTCTATCTGGAGGCTTCTGAGGCCCTGTAGAACAGTCTGAAGGTATGCCATGAAGCTTGTTGGGCTTACAATAATCACCTTCTTCTCCTGAAAAGCATATTCAATTAAATCTCGTGAGTTTGTGGCGGTGGTGCCGACTTTATTAATTAACAGATCATAGTAGAGTGATTCACTTGGAATAAACATAAATGCAAAATCCATAGTATCTTCATTTGGCCGAATATACTTACTCGTTTCATCAATTCTATTTTTAAGATCAGTCTTAAACTTTTTAACAATCTCATTCTTAGTTTTTTGATCTGACTCTTCTATGAGACGGTTGTAATTTTCTAGTGAGAATTTAGAGTCTATCGGTAAAATCTTTTTATCTTGCAAAAATATAACTGCATCAACCGTTTCACCATCTTCAAATTTGTACTGCATCTGAAACTTACCCGGTGGCATTACGTTTTCTAAAACTGACTGCAGATAGTACTCACCAACCACACCACGCTGCTTCGGGTTCTGAAGTACATTCTGCAAAGTCTTAAGCTCATCAGCAACATCTACTACGCGTCGATTAGTTTCATCAAGTTTTGTCAATCTCTGTGTAACGTCAGCAATAATTTTGGCACTCTGAGAAAATTGCTTCTGAATGTTTTCTGTCATCTGCGCCTGGTTAAGTGCTAACTTCTGGTTAATATTCTCCTGCAACGATTCCTTTAGCTCGCCGACACCTCTGTTAAGATTATCCAGATCAGTCTTTAGCAAGCTCGTCGCTTGATCATTCGTTTGACCAGAAATCTTTTTGTTCAGTAAATATATAACAGCACCAAAACCGGCAACGAGTAGAACCAAGACGATAATCAGAAGTGTTTCCATATAGTTTTATTATACGTTGTTTGTGGATATTTTGTCGTCATATCCTTCAAACCAGTCGTATTTAATGCGTGGACGAGATATACCGCTTGCCATAAGGCCGTCGCCAAGACCTTCAACAAACGATTGTGAGCCTGCAATATAGATTACACGTTCGCCTAGGTCTAAAACGTCGCTCTTTAGCTCATCTACGGTTACCCTAGTATTTGAATGGTCGATGATTTGCAGTGTCTTATCAGCCAGTTCTGCGGTATTTAGTTCATCTACAAATGGTCTATGGTCTGACTTTCCGGCATATATAAGAACTGAGTTGAGCGGTTGTTTTTTGTGTTGAGAGTCTGCGATTATACTTCTAAAAGGGGTGATTCCGATGCCGCCAGCAAGGAATAATGCCTTAACAGAGATTCCTAGCGTTTCGTTCGCTGCGCTCAACCCTCGCTTTGGCTCAGTCGCGGAAAGGACAGTCTGTCGAACAGATTCTAGGGTAAAATCGCCGCCGAGCTGGTCTGCTTCAACACTGTCACCACGTGTAAGTCTCTTCAGTTTTTGCTTGAACTCACTCGGCCCGTCGAGGGTTGTGATCTGAATATATTCCTCGTGCGGTGCTGAAGCTATAGTAAATAAACGTTCAGCTCCTGATGGCGGTATGCCACTGAGTGTTATATTAATATACTGGCCCGCTTGCCAGCTCAGTAGTTTTTCAGATGTGAAGAAATATGAGTATACCTCTCCTACTTCATGCTGCCTGTGATCAAACGTTAACTTCATAGATTCACTTTGGCGGGAGCGGTATAAACTTACTTGTTTTGGCCGCATATTTTTGATACGCCTTATTATGCGCATACTTCTTTTCTAGCAGTGGAACACCCGAGACCTTCAGTATCAAGAATGTGATAGTTAGTGGACCGACTACAGCGTACATAAAACCCGGTGCTCCAAACGCTATCAACCAGATCCCCCACCACTGTAATACCTCTCCGAAGTAATTTGGGTGCCGCGTATAGCGCCACAACCCTGTTTGTAAAATTTCACCCGGCTGTTTTTTACCACGCACAAACTCTCCAAGCTGTAAGTCTCCAACTGCCTCAAACATAAAACCAACCAGCCAAATAAGAACACCCATGCTGTTTACTGGGTTGATGCTATCCCTGCCATTTGATCCGAGTAGAACCACTGGCGCAGATATGCATACCAATAAAAAACCCTGCAGCATAAATACCTGCAAAAAACTCCTCGGAAGGTACCACCGGCCCCACTGCTTTCGCCACTGTACATACCTGAAGTCTTCGGGTTTACCACGATTACGCAAAAATACATGAACACTCAGTCTAATTCCCCAGATTGTAATTAGTATTACAGCCAGTGAAAGTTGCACGCTTGGTCGAGTAATGTACAGCGCCCAGGCAAGTACAACAAAACCAATTCCCCAGGCAGTATCAGCAACGTCATTCCTGTTTAGTATTCGGGAGATGACAAACCAAACGGACATATAGACGAATATTACACTGAAGGCAAACTGAAGCATTATTTTTTATTCCGCTCCCGTATATGATCGAGCGTAAGTTCTGTCCGCGTTCGAGCGTATGTACAGAACTTACAATTCTGCCCTACGGCTGGGATTTCTGCTTGGTCGAGTGTTTGCTTTAACGCGGTAATTTTAGGTTCTATCCAATCGTCAGTACCGGTATAGGGGAACACATTAGTCTTAAATTCAACCCTGTTATTGAAGCCTTCTGCGGTCAGTATTCCATTTGCATACACAAAATAGCCAGTACTGCTCACAGATAGCTCAAGCTGACGTAGTAGCCACTGGTAAATTTCCATCTGACGACGATACACATCATGCCAGCCTCCGGGAGGATCAAGATCTGTGATATCTTTATTTTTAGCCGTTGCCTTGTAATCTACAACTATGACCTCGTCTTTAGAATTTACCCACAAGTCATCAACTGCACCAAATATGACCAGGTTTGTTGGCTCGTGATGGTATTGCACGCCAACAAAATTCTCTCGCCATTCGTCTAGCTGTTTGTGTGCATACGGCTTGGCGTCTACCTTAAATTCTATCTGCAGTGGATGCTGTTCACCCTTTGCTCGGTATACATCGAACTCTTTTTTGAATAGATGATCGACGGCTGAGTTGATTAAAAATGGTGGGCTATCTGGTCGCTTAATACCCTTAACAGCCTCTAGCCAAAAACAACGCGCACACTCATTAAACAGTTCGATTTTACTACGTGAAACCCGAAACGGATTCTTCGTTTTTGTGTTATATATTCCTCTGTATCCAATTTGTCCCATGGTGTAAGTATATAGTAGACACCCC
>JAGOUG010000008.1 GCA_018061375.1 Candidatus Saccharimonadota bacterium | reverse complement strand
AGCTTATACTGTATAATCATGTATATGAGTATCATAAAAGAAACAGTACATTCAGTTGCGGACCTTAACCACAACGATAGTGAAAAGATTATCGACCTGCGTCATGTGCGCGGTGATCGACCCGGATTAGAGCTACGAGGTGATCTTGCAAGGATTGCAGTAGGGGTAGTCGGAAATTCTATTCCATCTAAAGAGTATCACGCGCCCGGACATGTATTAGAGGAACACTATACAGATGAAGGTGAAGTTCGTGTATTCAAAAATACTATCAATGACAATCCTGTTGTAAAGATAGACTTAGCTGCTCGTAATCGTGCTGCGTAATCTGTTGCACAAACGGTTTAATATCGTTACAATACAATGTAATGAATAAGCTTAACCAAAAAGGCGGCATAAGCCCACTACTGATTCCGTTAATACTCTCACTACTCGTAGTAATTGGTGTGAGTGTCGCGGCGTTTATTTACTACGGTAAGTATGTTGACCAGCGAGATAACGTTGATGCCAAAGTTGAAACAGCTGTTGAGATTGCAGAGTCTGAACAAAAAACGAAGCTCGAAGCTGAATTCACGGAAAAAGAAAAAGTCCCAAATAGAACGTACACCTCGCCCTCAGTATACGGTACTGTCAAATTAGTATTTCCGAAAACCTGGAGCGGTTATGTGGTAGATAGTGGCAGTTCACTCGATTATGTAGGGCATCCAGAATACGTACCATCAAAAGGTATTAATTATGCACTCCGAATGAATGTCTCAGATAAGAAGTTCGCAAATGAAGTTAAAAGCTATGAGGCACTCGTGAAAAAAGGTGACTTAAAGGCAGTCTCAATTACAGTTTCAGGTACTACCGGCACACGGCTCGATGGACTACTCAAGAAAGATCAAGAGGGTACTTTGGTACTGTTCCCACTCAGAGATAAAACACTCAAGGTTTGGACAGAAAATAAAGACTACAAAGCCGATTTTGAAAACGTTCTAAAAAATCTCACATTTGTACCGTAACTCCGTAGTATTATTTACGCTCATGCTCGCATAGGCGGCGTGGCTTCGGGTATACTGGGTATATACATTTGGAGGATGTTTGCACAATGGCGTTTGATGGCTTGATTTCAGATACAAATCAGCAAGTACTTGCTGGCATTGCGCATGAACTTAAAACACCACTCACACTGATTAGCGGGCTCTCTTCAGAGCTCCAGAATCCTCAGTTTAATACCGATAACTATCAGCAATATGTACAGCGGATACAATTTTCTTCAGATCGATTACTCGGTTTAGTCGATAGTATTCTACGTGGTTATGAACTTGAGCAAGATATGCTTGAGCTGCATCTAGAGCCTTTGAATCCTCAGCTGATCATGGAAGAGGTTGCGAACGAGCTTGAGCCACATGCACGAAAGCAGGCACAGTTGATTGCCGTGCGGAGTCGGCACAAGCAGACGATACTTGCTGATAGGGGATGTCTACATGCGATATTATTTAACCTTCTAGACAATGCAATTAAGTATTCCAACCCAGAGACTACGATTGAACTCGAGGCGCGTCTACGTCGAGGTCAGGCGCAGCTAGTCATAAAAGATTATGGGGTCGGTATAAAAAAGAATGAGCTAAAAAAATTATTCTCTCAGTTTGGCAGAGTGCAGAGACCAGTACCGCAGTGGGCTTCATCAACCGGGCTTGGGTTGTATATTGCCAGGCAACTTACTGAGGCGATGAACGGTAATCTTGAACTTTCGCGCAGGCGTGATGGTACAAGTTTTTTGGTTAATTTACAACTCTCGAGACAACTAAGCATATTTGAATTATGACGATTATATTTATTGAGGATGACCCCTGGCTGAGTGAACTGTACGGTACGGCGCTCCGACGGATAAACAACCTACAGGTGTTCACTGCTAACTCCGCAGATACTGCACTCGACACACTCAATACTCAAAAAGTAGATTTAATTGTACTCGATATGTTTTTGGGTGCACATAACGGAATTGAGTTTCTGCATGAGATTGCATCGTACGAAGATACCAGGCATACGCCAGTGGTTATTTTAAGTGCCGTGCATGAACATGATTTTGGTATGACTGCTCAGCGGTGGAAGCAGTATAACGTTGTAAAGTATCTATATAAACCAAGCACAAAACCCGAATTACTTGTTGCGGCAGTCACAAAACAGCTGCTTTCTATGGAGGCTTCAAATGTACAGTAAACTTCACATCTTTATTCCTGCGCATGTAGGAATCTCTGATGTATGCAACACCTTTAAATATTCCTGCCTGCGCAGGAATGACGTAGAAGGTGTCACGGTATTATGAAGCAGCAAACCTGCCCGGCAATCGTTCTTCGGCGAACTAATTATGGTGAGGCTGATAGAATTGTTACGTTTTTAACGCCAATTGGTAAGGTCCGCGCGATGGTGAAGGGGGTTCGGCGTTCCAAAAGTAAGCTGGCTGGTGGTATTGAGTTATTTTCTGAAAGTACGATTACGTTTTTAGAAACTCGGGGTAACCTCGCACGAATTGTTAGTACTCGGCTCGACACGCACTGGGACGGAATTATTGGTGATTTGCAGCGAATGATGTTTGGCTACGAAGCAATGAAGTTACTAGATTCTCGCATAGAGGACGAGGCACCACGAGAGTATTACGAACTGCTAAAGGCAACTTTGGCAGGTCTGGCCGACCCGGAGATTCCACTTACTGCAGTGGAAGCATGGTTCTACTGTCGTTTACTCACACTAGAGGGCACAGAGATTAATACTGCGACCGATAGCGAAGGTACAGCGCTTCAGCCCGATACACTCTACGCGTTTTCTACCGAAACTATGAGCTTTAATGCATCGAGCACAGGTAGGTATAGACCAGATCATATTAAACTGCTTCGTCTGATTGCTGAGTACTCGCCGCAAACTCTTAAGCAAGTGAAGGGGGTAACCGAACTTTCAAAACAATTAAAAGAGTTGTTCACACTTGAACTCACCCAGTTTATGAAGTAAATCTGATTAATGACACCAGGTTAGATTCGGGGTATACTTTATGTAGTATGAGTACGCTAAAAGTATCAGCTGAATTTCTAACGGACACACTCGATGTGTTTATTGCTGGCAACGGTGTATTTGGTGGTGTCGCTTAGCGACACTTATTTTTACACACTATTTAGATTTAAAGCAGAGATACTTAATAAGAAAGGCTACACACTGTGAGCACTCCAAATTTAGAAACAATCGTTAGTTTATGTAAGCGACGCGGATTTATATACCAGGGTTCAGAGGTGTATGGCGGACTCAGCGGTACGTGGGATTACGGTCCACTCGGAGTTGCGCTCAAACGAAACATAATGAACTTATGGTGGAAGACGTTTGTTGATGAACGCGACGACATGTACGGCGTTGATGCAGCAATTTTAATGAACCAAAAAGTATGGCAGGCAAGTGGTCACGTTGATACGTTTACTGATCCACTTGTAGAATGTAATCACTGTCACGGTCGCTTCCGCGAAGATAAAATTGATACCTCAAAATGTCCGACGTGTGGTACAAAAGAATCATTCGGTGAAGCCCGGCAGTTCAACATGATGTTTAAGACTAACGTTGGACCAGTGGATGATGAGAATTCGATTAGTTACCTGCGCCCAGAAACTGCGCAGGGTATATTTACCAACTTTAAGAACGTTGTTGATAGCTTTTCGCCAGATTTACCCTTTGGTATTGCGCAGCAGGGTAAAGCATTTAGAAACGAGATTTCACCACGAGATTTTGTCTTCCGTTCGCGGGAGTTTGAACAGATGGAAATCGAATACTTCATTGACCCAGATAAATGGGAAGAAGCATTTGAACAGTGGGTAGTAGATATTGAAGCATTCTTAGAACTACTCGGCCTTCCGAAAGATAAAATTCATAATCTTGAAGTTGAAGAAGCTGATCGTGCACACTACAGCAAGCGAACGATTGATATTGAATTTGACTTCCCGCATGGACGAGATGAACTACTCGGTCTTGCATACCGCACCGATTTTGATTTAATGAACATCCAGAATAACAGTGGTAAAAAGATGGAATACAGAATGAAGGATGGCTCAGCTACTTTTGTACCGCATGTTATTGAGCCTAGTTTTGGTGTTGAACGAGCTATTGTAGCGGTGCTTTCATCTGCCTATACCGAAGACGAAGTTAATGGCGAAACGAGAGCATATTTGAAGCTCCCAGAACACCTCGCACCAATTCGTTATGCAGTATCACCACTCGTGAAGAATAAACCAGAACTTGTCAACAAAGCAAGAGAGGTGTATACACAGCTAAAGACTAAGTACGGAAACGTCATGTGGGATGATAACGGTAATATTGGTAAACGCTACCGTCGCCAAGATGAAATCGGAACGCCAAATTGTGTTGTAATCGACTTTCAAACACTTGAAGATAGCACCGTAACTGTTCGGAACCGTGATACAACTGAACAAGAACGACTTTTGGTTAGTGATTTAGTTAAGGAATAGTTACATGGCATATAGATATATCTGGAAGATTACAGTTGAGGAGTCTGAAGTGGCTAACTTCATACTGAATTGGCGAGAAGGTAGTAAGGTTTTGCAGGAGTACTCTGGAGCACTGGGTACGCGCCTTCACAAATCTATTGATGAGCCGAATACGTATTATGCAATTGCGGAGTGGGAATCAAAGTCTGCGCGAGACGACATGGAGGCTGACAGACTTGCGGGTTCAGAGCGCGGCAAGCGATGGGAAAAATATGCAAATCATGATTCATACGGCTTACCGATATCAGTTGCCCGCCTCGAAGAAATTGAAGTAGTTTTACCAGAATGAAAAAAGTTGTTCAGGTGAGTGACTCTATGCAAAAAAGGTATTCATATGAGCTTGTCGCGCCAATTGGTTCGGAGTTTGACACAGAATTTAAGCCCGAGCTTACGCCGAAAGAGATGCTCGAGCTAGGCGTCTTTGGTGGAAGGTACTTAAATGAATGTGTAGATGAGTTTCCGGCAGATTGGTATGAGAATGCGAGACTGAGTAGTAATGGTTCGGATCCTACGTGTAACTTCTTCGAAGTTTCGGCTTCGCAACCACTTAGGGTTTGGCAGGAGAAGGGCTGGATTCACCAGGACGATCCTCGGGGTTGGTTCCAGTGGTACTGTCGCTACTATATAGGCCGTAGGCTGCCGGAAGAAGATAAGCGGCAAATTAAGCGCTGGAAGGCAATCACCCGGCATGCAGGGCAAATACGTAAAGCGTGCCACCCTGGCGATCTAACATGCCATCGTAAGCAGCGCCAAGCACTGCTGCACTGGGCATACGATAGCCGAAAAATATAAGTAGGTTGTTTCTGTTAAAATACACTACATGAGTTGGTTGCTGCTTACGTTTATATCGGTAATTTCTCGCGCTATTTATGGCGTGATGACGAAAGTACTTTCGAACCGTGTTAAGGTCACGAGTTACACTCAGTCGTTCATCCTGCTTATGGGCGGGGGATTGATTGCGCTATTGATTGCGCCACTCATCGGTGGCTACGAAGTAGGTTTTACCAACGTTAATATCACTGCTGTTGTGTTAGTAGTCTTAGCGAGTGCACTTGGTAATATTCTCTATTTTATTGCGATTAATAGTCTTACGAGTAGTACGGCGCAAATTACGTTTTCTTCAATACTTGTATTTAACACTACGCTTTCAGTCGCATTTTTAGACCTTACGCTTAGTCCATTAAATATTCTGGGGGTTATGCTATTGATGATCGCAATAACAAGTGTTGTCACAGGTAAGATCAAACTCAGTTTTAAGGGTGTAAGCTTAATGCTACTTTCCGCCCTATGTTTTGCAATTATGCAGCTTGCAAGTACAGTAGTTTCAAAAGAGGTGAGTGCTCTGAGTTATCTTATAATCTCATATTTTGGCGTAGCGGTAGTGGTGTTCATTGCAAAAGCACGATTAATTGTTCGTGAGATGCGTGACGCGAAAGATAAAGTAAACCTGTATGGTGTGCCATTTATAACAGCGCTGCCAAGTGTTGGAAATTTTCTATTTGCATACTACGCGTATCGTTTAGCTCCAGAGCCAACAAAAGTTGCAATTTTATTAACGTCTCAGGTGGTGCTCACGGTCATAATCAGTTATTTCTTCCTGGGTGAGCGAGATCACGTATTACGCAAAGTTTTTGCATCAGTGCTGGTTGTACTCTCCGCGTTACTGATTAGGATTTAGTTAATCCTAATTGATATAATACAGATATGGAAGAATATGTTTCTAATTTGGATGCGCTGCATCATATCCAGCAGACAGTGCTTAGGCAGCTGAGTTACAAAAAGTGGGTGCAGTATTCTGAGCTACTGCCAGATGGTATGGCAGGGAACGCGTTTAATTACCATCTCAATTATTTGGTAAAACATAAACTGATTGTAAAATCGGATGAAGGGTATACACTTACGGCATTAGGCAGGGTGGTGGTTGATGCGATGTCGCATAACGCAAAGCGCTTTAAGCTCAGGCCTTCATGTGGTGTTATGCTTCACCTCACCGCAAACGACGGAAGAGTCCTCCTGTACTTCAGTAAAAGACAGCCACTCATCGATCATACGGGGCTACCATTTGGAAAGCTTCGCATTGGAGCAACTTTTAAATCAACGGCTGAGCGCATGATACTACGGCGGGGAATTACACTTTCTGATACTGAAGATCTACACTACGAAGCTCCGCTTAATATTTGCTATGACGAGAACGAAGAATTAGTTTGCCAGCGTACGGGGCAGATCTGGTCAGCAACATTCACTGGAGACCCAGTAGATTTTGAGACCGAGAACGGCAAGAGTTTTTGGGCTGACCCAAATGAATACTCACAGTTTGAAGTGCAACCAGCTAATCTCATAGCGCTTAACGATATCACAATAGATGTAAACCCGTAGGTAATACGTTTTACTCACCGTCAGACATATTTCGCTATACCGTAAGAAGGTAAACGAAAGGGATAGACGTGAGTAAAAAAAAGAAGTATTCGGCACTTGATTTTGAACCAACAGACTTAGTGAGAGAGGTATCGACTGAAGCAATTGAATATTATGCTGCTGAACTAGGCGGACTGTACTTGCCAGATGAATTCGTTTTACGAAACAAGAATGTCTACGGTGTAAAAAACTGGAATCCAAGAGACAGGTTAAGTGGTAAGTTTGGAAGATTTATTGTGGGCTGCGATGACGACTCATTTGAAGATACTGATATTATCATGATAGGCACAACAATTGGTCTGGGTGGTTTTGATCGTGACTACGGCATGAGAAGCCTGAGACATTATGAGTTCCGCGATAGTTTGTATGCCACATTGGTCAAGCGAGGACTTTCAGACTCTGATTCACTCCATACACATGCAGTTGATTATGGAGCAATCTACATAACTCTAGGCAAACAGAGAAAGCCGGAATCTGTTGCCGTATATGGTCAAAGCCTTGACTATGGTCGTGCCGATAGTGCTGGGCGTCAGTTAACATGCGAAATATTTCAAACTATAGTTGGTGAGGGGATTGAGGTTGTTAATCAAGAGCCTACGCCACGTGAGCGACAGTACATAATTAGAGAATAAGTATTGCACCTTACGTTTTATGATAAAATCGAACAATGAATTCAGACGATACCACCCAGAAGCTAGATGATGTTCGAGAGTTGATTGATAGTGTTGACAGGGAGCTTGTAATGCTTCTGAAACAGCGGAGCAGGTTAGTAGAGCTCGTCACTGATATAAAAAATAAGACCGGTCAAACAGCGTATCAACCAGAACGGTTTGCGGTACTTGTTGATCAGCTGCAAGAAATCGCCAAAGAAGAGGGGCTGGATCCTGCACTTGTTGTGGAGGTGTGGGATGCGATTCACGAATCTTCTCAGCGTCAGCAGAATGCTGTTTTACGGAACAAATAATGCCAGAGCTACTTGGTACCTCAAAAAATGGCTGTAATGTATTTACCGACATTGAAACTACCAACATCAAGCTCCATATATTAGAGAATCCTGGATTGCTTTCGCTAGTGAAAGAGGTAATTGAGCGAAGTAATGTCTCTGGTCCAAATGTTGGCATTGAGTGTAATCTAGGCAGAGTCGTCGGCCAGACAAGCTGTGTTAAAACATCGGATACTGATGAGATAGTTTTCGCGAAGCGGAAACAACGAGATTCGTATTCGCGCTTTGTAAAGAACCGTCGGCTCGAAGATACATCAATAGTTTCTGTTGTATTATTCCAAAAAGACTACGGGTACCTCGTCTGGAGCGCATGGTGTGGTGCATTGGTGCCAACTTCACCGGATTCTGAAGGCAAAATGAAGACGAGTGAAGGTTTTTGGGATTCACATGCGCTTGTATACGACCCTGGTGTAATTCAAATCAAGACTGAACGACCAGATCGGCCCGATAAATAGTGTATAGTATTGGGTAACAAGGAGAAATAAACAGTGAACACATATTTTACAGACGGTAGTTGCAGTCCAAACCCAGGCCCCGGTGGCTACGCAGTAATTCAGAATAGTGAACCTGTTCGACTTGGTCATGACGCAGAATCTACAAACATCCGCGAAGAGGGGAAGGCACTGATTGCTGCGCTGGAGCATGCTGGTGGTGAGCCGTGTGAAATATTCACCGATAGTGAATTTTGGATCAAGGTTATAACCGAATGGTCTCTTAATTGGGAGGCGAATGGATGGCAGAAAAAAGGTGGCATTAAAAATCTCGATATTGTGCAAGAAGTTTGTCCGCTATACAGAAAATCTCAGGCAAAGCTGACCTGGGTGCGTGCTCATGTTGGTAATGATGGCAATGAACTTGCAGATTACTGGGCAAACGAAGCTCGTATAAAAAAACTCACAAAATAACAGATGATGAACGCCTCATCACGTAGTGAGGCGTTTAATTTACTATCATGACAGAACGGGTAATTACCTCGATTGGATCATTCTAACTGCTATACTGGAAGGAATGAAGCAATCACAGGCACTGAGGGTAATGTTAGGTGGCTCATCGGTTTTTTTAACCGGTGCACCTGGTAGTGGTAAGACGTATGTTCTAAATGAATTTATTGCACGGGCCAAAAAAGCAAAAAAACGTATAGCAATTACGGCGAGTACGGGTATTGCGGCAACACATATTGGGGGAACAACGATTCACAGCTGGGCAGGTCTTGGGATTAGGGATTCAATTACCGAGCAAGATCACAAGTGGCTGAAGGAGAATGCCAGGCTTTTAAAACGTTATAACAACCTCGATACGCTGATTATTGACGAAGTCTCAATGCTCCACGGTAAGCGACTTGATATGATAGATCAGATTTGTCGGCTTCTCAGAGTTTCTGAAGAGCCGTTTGGTGGGCTGCAGGTTATTTTAACAGGAGATCTGTTTCAACTCCCGCCAATTGATAGGGGAGCTACAAGTATTGATTTTGCACACCTTTCTAACGCCTGGAAGAAGCTTAATCCAAAAATTTGTTATTTGACCGAACAGCATAGGCAGGTAAGCGACCCACTTCTAGATCTACTTGAGGCTATGCGCGCAAACGATGTCAATCAGGCTCATTTTGATGCGCTGAGTGAGCGACTTGGTACAGAAGTTCCAGAATCTGAGTCCGTGACCAGGCTTTACTCTCATAACCAAGACGTCGAACAGATTAACAGTGATCACCTGAGTAATATTGATTCTGAGACAAAGACGTTTGTTATGGAAACGTATGGTGTACAAGCAAAGGTAGAGCAACTTTCCAAAAGTGTGCTTGCGCCTGAGATTCTTGAACTGAAAGTTGGCGCAGAAGTTATGTTCGTGGCAAATAACTTTTCAGAAGGCTACGTAAACGGCTCTCGCGGTAGGGTAGTTGGGTTTAAGGAAGACGCACCGCTCGTAGAACTGCAATCAACTGGACGTATACTTTCAGTTACCAAAAATAGTTGGGCTCTTGAGGAAGACGGTAAAGAACGAGCCCGAGTAACACAGTTGCCGCTTCGGTTGGCATGGGCTATTACTATTCATAAAAGCCAGGGTATGAGCCTTGATAGCGCTGAAATTGATCTCAGTAGAGCCTTCACACCGGGAATGGGTTACGTGGCACTCTCTCGCGTAAGGAGCCTGGATGGTATATATTTACGAGGTATCAACAATACCGCACTACAGATGCACCCAGATATATTCACCTTTGATGAAGAGCTTAGGCAGATGTCTAGCGAGCTAGCAGATACGGTCCCGGAAGAGGAGATTACGGAATCAACTGAGGTACAAAGTAATTTTGACGAATCGTTACTTGAAGTACTAAAAACATGGCGAGCTCATGAAGGTGCGCAGCGGAGTATCCCACTGTATATGATAGCGAGTAATAAGACTCTCGATTCGCTTGCAACTATTAAGCCTGTTAGCGCTGCTCAGCTTTCAGGCGTTGGTGGGGTTGGCCCAAAAATGGTCGAACGCTACGGTGATGAGCTACTGCTTATGATTCGAGAACACCTGGGTGTAGTGAGTGTTCCAGATGAGAAGGACGCTGCCTTGGCTGAGTTTCTTACTAGTCGAGAAATTGTACTTTCAGAGGCAGATATTACTGAACTCCGTACGCTCTTGAAATAACGAAGTCGGATTCTGTAGTACAATAAGAGTTACATGGACACGGAAAAACAGAAAAAAATCAAACTCAAATTTCCTAAGAACTTTTTATGGGGCGCGAGTGTTTCTACGCACCAGGTTGAGGGTGGTAATCATAATCAATGGTCTGTTTGGGAGCTAGAAACTGCCCAGTTGAAATCAAAAAATGCCGCACAAAACTACAAACATCTTAGTAACTGGCAGGACATACAAGATCAAGCGACAAAGCCATCAAATTACGTCTCTGGGGCTGCTGCAGACCATTATAATTTGTATAAAAAAGATTTTGATATTGCAAAGAAGCTACACTTTAATGCACTGCGATCGGGTATTGAATGGTCTCGAATTGAACCTGCGGAAGGTGAGTTTGATTTGACTGCCGTAGAACATTATAGGGTGTACTTCACTGAACTAAAAAAGCAGGGGATTACACCAATTCTTACACTTTGGCACTGGTCGTTCCCGGATTGGTTTGCTAAAAAAGGTGGTTTTTTGAAGCGTAAAAACGTGAAATATTTTGTACGTTACGTTGATTATATTATGTCTGAACTGGGCATGGATTTTCAGTATATTATAACTATAAATGAGCCGACAGTGTATACCGCTATGAGCTACCATGAGCGGCGTTGGCCACCAGAAGAATCTTCATTGTTCAAGTCCTATCGTGTACTGCGGAATCTGTCTTTAGCTCATAAGCAAAGCTACAAACGTATTAAGAAGTTGTATCCTAAATCACAGATTGGAATTGCGCATAACTGTGCATATTTTTATCCGGGAGATAATTCGGCAATAAGTAAGTTTAGCTCATGGTTTGCTCATGCTGTGAGCAATAAGTACTTTATTGATCGTGTAAAAAGGTACCAAGATTTTCTCGGACTAAACTTCTATTTTGCAAATAGAATGTTAGGAACCAGGGTACATAATATTGAAACCAAGCGGAGTGATTTAGGCTGGGATTTACAACCAGATAAACTACAACCGCTACTCATTAGTCTCTATAAATCGTACAATCTTCCGATACTCGTTACCGAAAGCGGCGTCGCTGACGAGCATGATACGTATAGACAATGGTGGATTGCACAGAGTGTTAAATCTATGAATGGAGCGATTGGTAACGGGGTGAAGATGATAGGCTACATCCACTGGAGTTTGCTCGATAATTTTGAATGGGCGGAAGGCCTATGGCCACGGTTTGGTCTTGTGGCGGTCAACTACAACACCCAGAAGCGCGAAATTCGCCCATCAGCGCTCTGGTACGCAAAGCTAATTCGTTCATTCACGGAGACTAAATAATGGAAGTCGCAGGAATAAAAGCAGTTGTTATTGGTGGCGGGACAGGAAGCTTTATGCTACTAAAATCGCTGAAAAATTATGTTACCGACATTACAGCACTCGTTAATATGGCTGATGACGGAGGTTCAACCGGGATACTCCGTGATGAGCTTGGAGTACTACCACCGGGTGATGTTAGGCAGTGCTTGGTTGCGCTTTCTAATGAACCTCAGGTGAGGGACTTGTTTAACTATAGGTTTGAAGAAGGTACTTTTGAGGGACATGCATTTGGTAATATCCTAATGGCTGCGCTCGAGAAGATGACAGGCAGTTTTACTGAGGGAGTTGAGGTGGCCAGTAGGATCCTTAATATTACTGGTAAGGTTGAGCCGGTACTTCTTAACAACGTTACGTTATGTATGAAAACGAAAAGTGGTAGTGTCAGCACTGGTGAATATGAAATTGCACATGCCGACTTTGCATCATCAAAACCTGAGTTGTGGCTTGAGCCAGATCCTGAGGTTAACCCTGAGGCTGTGGCTGCAATTGAAGAGGCAAATATGATCGTCATAGCCCCAGGTAACTTATACGGCAGTCTCGCGCCGGCTTTAATTACTCCAGAAATTTCAACAGCAATACGTACATCAAAAGCACGTAAAATATTCGTCAGTAACTTAGTTACCAAACCTGGTCAAACAGACAAATTTAAAGTACATGACTTTGCAGATGAGATAGAGCGGTTTGTGGGTGGTGAGTGCTTAGATTACGTTTTATATAATAACGTAGAGCCGAGTGCCGATCTGCTTAAAACCTACGCTTCGCAGGGAGAGTTTGGTGTTGAATTTGACCACGATGCATTCAGTGCAGCGCACTATGAAGCAGTTGGAGCAAACCTTATCGGCGAGATATTTCAAACGAGTAAGAAGGATATTATTAAACGCACACTTATCCGACATGATTCAGATGTTGTTGCTCGCCAGATAATGAGGATATATTTTGCTTGATATCACAACTAAACACTGCTGGGTGCTGGATCTTGATAGAACTCTGTCGAGTGTTGAAATTGTCATGGAGGCAATTCAGAATGTCTGTACAGAAATGAAGCTTGACTATACTAAAATTGCCGAGCAAAAAGACCTCACAGAGCTACATGGTCATTCATTTTCGCTCCTCACAACCGTTGGCTCTCTCTGGCCAGAAGTTCTTGACGAGTTTTGTACAAAATTTAAACAGAATGATCACCTTGAATGTATTTACCCTGATGCCCGTAGTTTTTTAGCTGAAGCTAAAAAACTCGATATTCCCTGTGTCATTATTACGTATGGTGACCCTCTGTGGCAGTCGATTAAAATGGAGCTCGGGGGGGTTATTCAGATCCCTCATATCGTATGTGATATACCCGAAAAATCGGTATTACTGGCACAGTATCGACGTGGTTCACAGTTTGAGCTACACACCTCATCTGGTATTGTACGAACTGAAACAATCACTATGGTTGATGATAAACCTGTGGCATTTGAGGCGATTCCGCCAGGGGTAAGTGGAATACTCATCACACGGTCAGATTCAATCCCTACTGTACCGAGTGCTATTAGAAACATTAATACATTCGACGAAATCATTGGAGAGCTTGAATCATGAAAGCGATTATACCCGTTGCTGGGTGGGGAACACGGCGACTTCCGATTACGAAAACAATTGAAAAATGTATGTTGCCTATAGGTAACCGCCCAATTGTTGACTATGTTGTTGAGGACTGCGTTAAAGCGGGTATCACCGAGATAATTTTTGTGGTTGGCGAGCAATCAAACCAGATACAGTCCTACTATGGCCATAATATTATGCTCGAAGATTACCTGCATTCAACTGGTAAGTCAGATCAGATAGATCTCATTTCACCGCCTCGTGGCATAACTTTCCACTATGTTACACAACCACATAATAAAAAGTACGGGACTGCTATACCGGTTGCTATGGCTGCACAAGCCTACGATTGTTCTGATGGTGTAGTCGTGTTGATGGGTGATGACTTTATATATCATGAAGATGAACAGAGTGAGGTTAAAAAACTTATTGAAGCGGCCGGAACTGATTCGGCACTACTTGGAGTAGAAATTGACGAATCTCGAACATCTAATTACGGTGTCCTGAAAATATCAGAAGATGGTCATTTTGATGCAATTGTAGAGAAGCCTGAGCGGGGGAGTGCACCAAGTAACCTCATTAATGTCAGTAAATATGTAATGAGTTCAGAACTACTTGAGCGGGTGATTCAGTATTCAAATGAGACTATTGACGGTGAGTATGTAATAACAGAGCCTATTAACCGACATAAAGCTAGTGGTGGAACGATTGCAGTGTTACCAGCGAGCGGCAGGTATCTAGACGGAGGAAGTCTAGAGGGCTGGCTTGAGGCCAATAACGTTGTCTGTAGCCCGTAAGTTATCCACTATATTGTGGAAAAGTCACATTTATTATGATAATCTGCCAAATTCCGTAGATTAAATAGTAAAAAGTACTTGCAGTGGGTAGCGGTGGGTAGTAGACTATGTCTAGTGGGTAGAAGTGGGTAGCCAAAAAGAGCTAGACCACACCACAAACAAACATTAACAAAACCTATGGCCACATTAGACTACTTTCAACGCAAGCTTGACGATAAGCGTCGGTTAACCATACCGGCGGAGATTCGAGCAGAGTTTGCAAGTGGGGTAGTAGTAACACGTGGATTTGGAACATACCTTCACCTGTATTCAGTTGAAGTATGGAACCAAACAGTTGAACCCGCACTGCGAGGCGACATTTTGGATGAGCGAATTGCTGATACAAATGTGCGGCTTCGGATGGGCAAGATTGAGAGTGATCTTGATCTTAAGCAGGGCAGGTTCACACTGGAACAGCATCTTATTGAGTATGCAGATATATCAAAAGATGTCGTGGCCATTCGAGCAGGTCAGTATTGGCGACTCACCGCAGTCGAACATGCCGATCTGTAACAGTACAGAGTTGAACGCACTTTAACAATATAATCACGTAGAAACCCAGTTCGAGGTCAGCTACCTGATAGTCAGTAGTGAGATTGAAGATTACACATAAAATAGATCTTTGTACCTTCGGTTATAAAAAACCTCCCAAAAACTCCACCTCACACATAAGTCTCTCTCGCTAATGGACAATAGAGTGATTTTCATAATCGCCAAACACAGTTCCATTAGCCCTAAATAAATCCATGTATGTGTTCTGCATATATATGGTACACAAAAACAAAAACAACGATTTGCCTAGAGCAGATCACAAAACAAAAAACTGACTATCAGATAGGTGACCTCGCAAACAAAAAAACACCACCACAACAACTCCCACGTTCCAGTACTCCTTGAAAGCGTACTAATGTATCTAGACCCACAGCCAGGGGAATCATACCTTGACTTAACAGCTGGGTACGGAGGACATGCTTCAAAAGTATTATCGAACACGGGTGATGCGTCACGAATGACATTGGTCGATCGTGATGAATCAGCAATTAGTTCACTGCAACCGTTAGTTCTTCAGGGTGCACGCTTAATCCATTCAGATTTTGCAACTGCAGCCAGAGAGTTACATACCGCAGGGGATCAATTTGATATGATTTTGATCGATCTAGGAGTGTCGTCACCACACCTTGACAACAAAGAGCGCGGCTTCAGCTTTATGCATGATGCACCGCTCGATATGCGAATGGATCCTCGCCAAGAAGTAACGGCAGCGGATATCATCAATACATCTTCTGAAGATGAACTTGTAGATATTCTACGTCGATACGGTGAAGAGCCAAAAGCAAAACGTATTGCCAGAGCATTGGTCCAAGTAAGACCCGTTCAGACTACGTTTGAGCTTGCAGACGTTGTTGAGTCCGTTTATGGCCGTCGAGGTAAAACACACCCCGCGACCCGCACCTTTCAAGCAGTCCGCATTGCGGTAAATAAAGAACTAGAGCAAGTACAGCAGACACTCGTACTACTACCTGATTTACTATCAGCTGGTGGGAGAGTAGTTGTTATCAGCTTTCATAGTCTTGAAGATCGATTGGTAAAACAATTCTTCTCAGAACAGATGAAATCAGGATATGAAGCTCAACTTCAGATTCTTACCAAAAAGCCAGTCAGCGGCAAAATCGAACAAGTTTTTAACCCGCGAGCAAGAAGCGCAATGCTTCGAGCCGCAGTGAAAATAAAAATATAAGAAAGGGGCACTTATGCCAATCCAGGTACAAAACAAGTCCCGAGCGTATAAGGTTAAAGTCCGAGTAGGATAAGACCAATATGTTAGAGATGCTCAGTAAAAAAAACTGAGCATCTCACCAAAATTAAGAAACACACAAACAAAAATAAATAACGAGGAACATACATGGCACAATCCACCACATATATGCTGTCACGCTCAGCAAGTGCAAATACATGGCGTAGAAATCAGAATACTATTCGGCATACTTTTGAAGGTAAGCAATTTGGTCCGGTTGCTCATTCAGTAGTGGTAATAATGCTACTCTGTGTAATGGGTTTAATGTATTTAGCGCAGATCAATAAGACGAATGCTTACACATACCCAATTAACGAGCTAGAGAATCAAAAGAAGACTCTACTTGCAGAACAAGAAACACTTAAGGTAGAGGCGGCTCGACTGGGATCTCTCGACACTGTTAAAAAGAGTACTGTCGCACAAAACCTAACAACACCTGCAAACGTTCAAACTATTCGTTAATACCCTCACGGCCTGTTATTAGTAACGTTAGTAGCGCTTGGTGAGGGCGTTAGCGAGTATATTGTATGAACAAAAGAACACAACTACCACAAAGAATGCAGTCCAAGTCAGCTCCAGCTAAAAATCGTGGGGTTAGTTTGCGCTATATTGTATTCGCGATTGGGTTAATACTCGGTGCGCGTCTCTTTTACTTACAGGTAATCAAACATGATTATTATGACAAGCTCGCAGTGGCTGAACAGCAAAAAAAGTTTACTATTCCGGCCGAAAGGGGGAGTGTATACTTCCGTGACGGAGATCAAATTGTTCCTGCTGTGCTTAATTCAGACGTCTACACGCTGTACGCTGACCCGCGTGAGGTTATTGATGCTAAAAAAGCTGCCAAGGTGGTTTCTAACAATTTGAATCTGGATACAGCTGAGGTCTTGAAGAAAATTAAAACAAAAGATACCTCTTACGTGGTACTTGCAAAAAGGCTGAGCAGAGATTCGGTAGACAAGCTTTTTAAAGAGAAGAAGCAGCTAATTGGTATAAACGTTGTTGCGGTGCCACAGCGTGTATATCCCGAAGGTACGCTTGCTGCCCAGACACTCGGTTTCGTAAACGATGAAGGAATTGGCCAATATGGCGCTGAGGGTGCACTAAATAGTCGCCTAAAGGGCTCAGAGGGTATCCTAAAGGCTACGACTGACGTAAACGGAGTCCCACTGAGTGTTGATGATAGAAACAGTATCGCTAAAGCACCAAAAAATGGTGATGACCTTGTTCTCACGGTAGATCGTAATATACAGGCGAAGGCCGAAGAAGTTTTAGCTACGGGCCTAGAGCGTAGCAAGGCAACAAAAGGTAGCATAATTGTTATTGATCCCAGTACCGGCGCAGTCAAGGCGATGGCTAATTTACCAACCTACGATCCCGCAAAGTATTTTGATGTCGGCGATGATGCCTATGAAAAGTTCCAAAATAGGGTGGTCAGTAGTCCTTATGAAGCGGGCTCGGTTATAAAAACACTGACGATGTCAGCCGGTCTAAATCAGGGAGTTGTTACGAAAGATTCTCGATTTAACAATACTGGTTCGGTGAAAGTTGCAGATGCAACAATTAAAAACGTTGCACAGGAAGCCAATGGATCACGTACAATGACAGACGTTCTGAAATACTCGCTGAATACAGGTGTCGTGCACGTACTTTCTCAGCTCGGTGGCGGATCCATAAATCAGCAGGCCCGTACAACGCTCTACGATTACTTTACCGGGAAGTATGGATTCGGTACTGTTACGGGCCTTGAGCAGGCAGGAGAGGCAAGCGGAAGCATTTTTGGGCCCAATACTGAACAGGGGAATAACGTGAGATATTCTAATATGGCATTTGGCCATGGTATGGATGTGACTATGGTCCAAACAGCAGCAGCGTTTTCAAGCGTCGTTAACGGAGGCAAGTATTTTCAGCCGCATATCGTAGAAGGTACACTCGGTTCAAACGGAGAAGTTGAGTCTAAGATACCAAAACCGCTTAGAGATAATGTCGTTAATCAGACTACCTCAGACCAAATTACTGAAATGACGCGGACTGCCCTGAGAGAATCGCCAGCAGTTGCGCGGTTTGTACGTGCAGGCTATAACGTTGGCGGTAAAACAGGTACTTCACAAACTATTGATGCTAGCACAGGGAAGTACACCGATAAAAATACTATAGGTAGTTACCTCGGATTTGGTGGTGATACGAAGCCTCGATATGTCATAATGGTACGCGTAGATGATTCGCAAGTTGGCGAATACGCAGGTAGTGCATCTGCAGCACCAATATTTGGAGAACTCAGTAACTGGCTGATCGATTATTACAACATTAAACCACTATAGGATCCTTATGCAACAGATACCACTTACGATAGAACAAATACTTGAAAACCTTAAACCGATACTTATATTAGGATTTTCTGGTTTTGCACTTGCAATGCTGTTTACGCCAATATATACAAATTTTGCTTTTCGCTACCAGTGGTGGAAGCGCCAACGCTCCGACACGGTAAGTGGTGAAAAAGCGGCAATTTACCATAAAATGCATGCCGAAAAGCACAAACGCCACATTCCAACTATGGCAGGTATAATTGGCTTACTCGCACTTACTGTTGTAACACTAGTCGGTAACTTTGACAGAGGGCAGACATGGCTACCGCTAGCTGCAGCTGTTGGAGCAGGGTTGGTAGGCTTACTGGACGATGTTATTAATTTACGCGGTAAAGGACTTGGAACTGCAGGGCTTAACTTTAAGTTTAAACTTCTTCTGACAACACTTGTCGCTGCTGCACTCAGTTATTGGTTTGTGTATAAACTTGGGTATACAAGTGTGCACATTCCATTTGGTGGTGAAATAACACTTGCGGCTTCTCTGATGTTCATGTTCTATGTTTTCGTAATTATCGCTACGGCCAATGCGGTAAATATTACCGACGGACTTGATGGGCTGGCAGGAGGGTTGCTTGTAACTGCTTATGCTGCATTCGGTTTGATCGCTATTTTACAGGGTAACTTTGGTATTGCAGGATTTTGTTTAACAATGATAGGAGTCTTGCTGAGCTACCTGTGGTTTAATATCTTCCCCGCACGATTTTTTATGGGTGATGTCGGGAGCTTTGCCTTCGGGGCAACCTTGGCTGTGGTTGCAATAATGCTCAACGCTACACTGCTTATACCTATTATTGGTCTGATTTTTGTTGCAGAAGTAACCTCAGTGGTTATTCAGCTGTTTTCAAAAAAATTCTTACATCGTAAGGTGTTTCTTTCCGCACCGATACATCATCACTTTGAGGCTACTGGCTGGCCTGAAACAAAAGTTACCATGAGGTTTTGGGTACTCGGACAAGTCGCTGCTGTAGTAGGACTTTTGGTCGCTGTACTTGGAGGTTTTCTGAAGTTATGAGTATACCAACCCGAAGTGCTCGTAACCCTACGGGGCGGAACGTCAGTTCGGTTCTGGGCCGTAAGCATAAACCAGATTATGCACTAGTGTTGTGTATGACAATACTGCTTGCTGTTGGTCTGGTCGTTATTTATTCCGTGAGTCCTGCCATTAGTGCTCGACTAATTGGAGACGTTGATCCAAATCACTTTATGTACAAACAATTAACGTTTTTAGGTCTTGGATTTGCTGTATTTACCGCCACAAGCATGCTACCGCTTTCAATTTGGAACAAGTTACAGAAGTTTATAATCTGGTTTGCAATAGCCTCATTCTTCTTCTTACTGATACCTGCGCTGAGTATTAACTTCGGTGGCGCTACGCGGTGGGTAAGTATTGGGCCAGTAAACTATCAACCTGCTGAGCTGCTGAAGTTTGGTCTTGTGTTTAGTATGGCGCTTTTCTTCACAAATAGAATTAAAGCAGGAATATTGGAATCCAAAGAGACTCTGTATGCATTTATGATAATCTTTATTGCAGTCAGTGTTGAGATAGTTGTACTACAGAAGGACCTTGGTACTATGATTCCGATTGCAGCGATCTTGCTGACCATGCTGTATTTAAGTGGTATCTCTATGAAGCGATTCGCACTTGTGATCGCAATTATTGGTGTTGGTGGCGTACTAGCGATTGCTGGTGCAGGTCACCGGCGCGAAAGAGTACTGACATTCTTAAACCCGGGTACTGATGTAAACGGAAGTGGGTACCATATTAATCAAGCACTCATTGCGGTCGGCAGCGGCGGAATTTTTGGTAAGGGCCTAGGTCGAAGCGTACAGGCGTATGGGTATTTGCCAGAGGCAGCAAATGATTCAATTGCAGCAATCATGGCTGAAAAATTCGGTTTTGTGGGTATGATATCAATATTTCTTTTGTACGGCGCACTGCTCTTCAGGTTGATAATACTCGTTGACCGTGCCCCCAATACCTATTTGCGGCTTGTAAGTGGGGGAATTTTTGCCTGGATGAGTATTCAAGCATTTGTAAACATAGGTGCGATGCTCGGAATAATGCCACTGACAGGTGTAACGTTACCACTTCTGAGCTTTGGGGGTACAAGTTTGATATTTACATTAGCCGCATTGGGTGTAGCATTTAATATTTCTCGGTATACTAGACTTGGTAATGATAAACCAGAAAGGCAAGACGATGCGTATTCTACTAGTCGGCGGCGGGTCGGGCGGCCACGTTACGCCTCTTAAGGCGATTTCTGACTTATTAAAAAAAGGTAATAGAAGCAACAAACTATTTGTCGTATCAGATAGGGGGTTTAAAAGTGAGACGGCTCAGATCTTTTCTGACGATCCTGATGTTCTTTTATCTGCAATATTTGCTGGAAAGTTTCGACGCTACCACAGTAAGAGCTTCATCTGGCACATTTTACATCTTTCAACCCTTCTAAAGAACATACGTGATGTATTTTATCTATCTTTCGGTTTGATTCAATCTATTTGGTTGATTGCACGTATTCGTCCCGATGTCGTTTTTTGTAAAGGTGGTTTTGTATGTGTTCCGGTCGGAATTGCTGCCAGACTATTCAAAAAACGGATTATCATCCATGATTCTGATACGCGTCCGGGCCTTACAAACAGGTTCTTATCAAAGTGGGCTGATGTAATTGCAACCGGTATGCCAACGGATTTTTATCCATATGATGCTCGTAAAATGGTATACACCGGTATGCCGGTGCATGCAGGGTATACTCCCCAGACTAAACACCAACAATCTACATTAAAAGTTAGCTTAGGCTTTAAGGCTGACCAGAAGGTACTTCTAGTGACCGGGGGTGGTAACGGTGCGGAATCACTCAACGAATTAATTTCTGAGACGATAGGGGAGTTGGTGGGCGATGGGTGGGGGATTATACATATTGCAGGTAGGGGCAAAACTAGCTCACTCCAAACAGTTCAGGCAACGTTGCCTGCGGCAATCAGACCACAGTGGCACATAGAGGGGTTTGTAGAGATGTTACCTCGTTTACTTGCTGCAGATGTTGTTATCGCACGTACAAGTGCCAGTACACTCCAGGAGTGTGCTAATGCCAAGAAACTAGTAATTGGTATCCCGAGCCCTCATCTAGCCGATCAAAATATGAATGCTGAGTACTTTGCTTCTAAAAACACAATTATTATTTTGAACGAACCGACACTTACTGGCCAGCAGTTAGTCAGACAGATAAATGAACTCATTACCGATACAGACAGGGTATCGGAGCTGACTAGAAACCTCCATAGACATTTTGCGAAACCTGGCGCGTCAGAGCAAATCACAGAAATCATACTCAGTTCGCAACGATCTCGCGGGTAAGTTATACTGTGTAGTAGTACTAATTAAACCAAAAAAATAATAAAAGAATTTATGTTCAAGAATAACTCTAAAAAAAGGTCTTCACTTCGGCAACCGAGTGCACGTAGCGAATCTGGTTTCCGTAGGAATACGGTTGTAATATCTAAAAAGCAACGTGAAATCGCAGAACATAAGCAATCTGTTACACAGAGACAAATAGATGCTAAACGTCGCATGAAATCAAAATCAGTACAGCGGAGAGTATTACTTATATTTGTGACTGTACTGTTTGTTATCTTCGTCTACCGTATGCGCATACAAACAGTTTCGGTTGCCTCTAGCAAGAACGCACCTGTTTCAGCTCAGCAGCTAGCTTTGTATGAAAAGACGATACGTTCATTCATAGATAGTAATGCGCCGCTGCAACAGTCGTGGTTGACTGATAGTGCTGCCCTCAGTAAGACCCTGCGTCAGGCTCATCCAGAGGTTAAAACTGTTCGTACTACTACACGTAACCCATTTTCAACTGAGATGAAGACTTCTGTCACCTTCAGACAGCCTGTATTTGTATGGCGTGGCCTTGGAGAGCAGCAATTTATAGATGAAGAAGGAGTTCTTTTTACAGATAATATGTATAAAGATATAGCCGTATCCAAGTTACCGCTGATTGAAGACCAGGGTGGCGCGGCAGTAGAGGCTGGCCAAACTGTTTTAACAGATACAATAGTCTCTGACATTGCTGCTTTATACAAGCAGTTACCAGACCTATATTCGGGCGGTGCCAAGGTATCTAAGATATTATTACCGCGTTCAACTAGGGAGATTCAGGCACAAGTAACTGGTCAAAATT
>JAGOUG010000053.1 GCA_018061375.1 Candidatus Saccharimonadota bacterium | reverse complement strand
CTAGGGTATGGTCAAAAACGCGATCAACTTAAAAACCCCGGCATCAGGGGCGTTGATCGCGTTGCGTAGGGAAACTTACGTAGAGACTCTGTCTCACCTTGGTGTCCGGGTTTTTGTGTACCCGGATAACTCTTATTATCAGCCAAAATCGCGATCAACTATTTATGGCAAAACAATTAATCTGCTCCGCCTGTGGTCAGGTAGGCGACGGAAAAACAAAAATCAAAGGAAACGGTTTGATAGAAATAATTCTCTGGCTCTGTTTTCTTATTCCAGGAATCATCTACTCAATTTGGCGGTCTAGCTCTAGACATAAAATATGCCCATCATGCGGAGCTACGAACTTGATACCTGTTGATTCTCCAATCGGTAAAAAACTTTTGGCGGATCAGGGTACTACACTAGAACAGGTACTTACAGAGCAAAAAAGCGGAAGCAATAAAATTAGCGGCAGAGCAATATTTTTCTTACTTATTGCTCTCGTTGTCTTCATGGGTGTTGCAAGTTTACTGTAAGTCTCTTCTTGCATGTATAAAAAACTACCCGTGAGGAAACTCACAGGTTCTGAAGTATTTAAAAACTCAGGACCAAAACCATTTAATGTACTAGAGTTCTGGCAGTATGGCTTTTCGAGCCTTAACTCCAATGTACTCCGAGGAGCTTTAGTAGAGTTTATCGTAGAGAACACACTTAAACAGAATAACGACATTGATGTCCGTAGTCCCTGGGGAGACTACGATGTTTTGTATCAAGATACAAAGATTGAAGTGAAATGTTGTTCGTATATTCAAGATTGGGATCAGAATCAGTTTACTAAGATCCTCTGGTCAGGATTAAAAGCTACCGAGTTGTATTACTCAGATGCTGTTAAGAAACAGTCCGAGCTTAGTAGAGTCGCTGATTATAAGTCCGATATTTATGTCCTCGCGTTGTTTAAGCATCAAGAGCATGCCACGCTGGATATTCTGGATATGGATCAATGGTGTTTTTTTGTCCTTTCAAAAGATCAGATAAAAGAAGTGTCTAAAAATGGCACTAGTGTGTCCATGAGCCGACTGGAGAAGGCATCTATTCATCCAGTCATATTGGATAATTTGGAAGATGAGATTAATACTTTATTAACTATAGCGTAGGTAGCTTAAATTAATAATAATAAAGCCAAGTTCAGATATTAAAATCGGGGAAAAACTCAAAATATATTTTATAAGTAAGATATACTTGTACTTAAAGAGAGGCTTTACGTGTATATGAAAAGGCGAACTTGTCTATTTTATTAATATTTTTTAATTCATGCACTCACTTACAAAAAACTTTTTAGAAAGAAGCGTCAGACTATCTATTTTCATGAGAAAGATAACCGCGACCTTACTGGTCGCGGTTTTTATTTTAAGTACGTTGGCACCTACACTTAATGCTCAATCGCTGGATACCTCATCAATAAAAGTAACCAGCGATTTAGTTCAAGATAAGACACTAGAATTGGGTGTTGATGACACCCAAATACCCGCAACAATCAATTTGAAGAATGCAGTAAATCAGAACGATAATTCACGAATTCGGGCAATTGAGAATGAAGTGGTATCAGAATTCTCTCGTAACCGTAACAAGTTGCAGAAGCATGTAAATGGCATGTCTTCAGATGCTCAGCCAGAAGAAAATGAACCAAAAGGACTAATCTCTAAAATAAGGGATATCGTCATCGTTCCAATCGGAATCTTTAAGAATCAAAATGTCGAAGATGGTAAAGTACGGTTTGTTTCAGATAATATTTTAAGAAAGCCGGAAGACGTTGAACTCTGGCGCCAGTTTCACCGCCAACGTGTTGATTATCTTCAGAATCAAACTGACCTGCCTCCGGTTGCACTTGAGAAAGCCCGTCATGGTCGAGATGAGTTCGAGAACCTTTTGCTAGAAAAAGGTTACATTTTGCATAAGTTTGGTGAGGTCAAACAGTTTGAAGAGTCGAGGATAAAAACGATGAGCAGTTGGTTCAAAAAAGTGTTTGGGTTCATTATGCCAAAAGAGGTATATGCGTACCTTTTTGGTTCAGAAGATTTTGAATCTTGCAGCACTCCCCCATGTTCATTTGATACCAGTGGATCATGGGGTAGTGTAACGTCTTCACTCGACAGTACAAGTAAGGTTTCTGGAGCAGATAGTCTCAAGGAAGTCGTCACGGGAGAGGGTGGCGGTGGTCTCATCAGTGAGGGGTATAACACTGATGAAATCTATGTGCAATATAAAGTTTTTATTCCGAGTACAATGGCTTGGGGTACTTCTGGTTATAACAGTATTTTGCGTTTCGTTGATCCGAGCAACAGTAGCGTATTCTGGCTCACCATAGAAGACTGGGGTACTGCACGTCTGACTATGATGGGCGATACTCTTTCTTGGACAAACACTGGTCTGGATCTTACAAAAGGCGCTGTAAATACTATTGAAGTGCGCTTTAAAAAGGGTGCATCCACAGGAGATGTTGACATCTGGCTTAATAACACGACAGAAGGATCCCCAAACTACAACGGAAGCGGCACTCTAAATACTGGAACAGATAATGTCGATGACATTAATGTTGGAGTTACCTACAGTCCTGACGCAATCTCAACCACATACTATGACGATATCATAATTAACGATTCATTTATCGGAGCAGGTACTCCTGTCAATAATGCGCCTACGGCTCCAGCGTCGCTTCTGGTCGAGGGTCAAACAAATCCAACCGGGCTAACTGACATCACGCCAGAATTTTCAGCTATATTTAATGACGTCGACACTGGTGAGGTTGCGACCCATTATCAAATACAAGTCGCAACTACTTCTAATTTTGCAAGTACATATTGGGACACCGGATCAACAACGCTTGCAAGTTCGACTCCAAAGGACTCAAGGATTGCTGACATCTCATACAGCGGAAGCGCACTCGCCTCAAGCACAACGTACTATTGGCGCATTAAGTTTTGGGATGACGAGGGAGCGGAAGGGTCATGGAGTACTACAACTTCGACCTTCATCATCGGGTCAAGTGGGGGGAGTGCCACAACTTCATACTACATTTACGACGATGCACTACACGCAGGTTGGAGTGATTATTCTTGGTCTATTGATACTAATCTGAGTAATGGAAGTCCAGTGTACGAAGGATCTTATTCTGCGGAAGCTACGTATACGAGTGCTTGGGGAGGTTTTAGTTATCACTACGGATCAATAGATACAGTTCCTTTCGATTCTCTAGATATGGCGGTTAACGTTGGCAGTAATACATCTGTAGACTTGTATCTGTATTTTGCAACGACATCTGCTATCGAAGTTGTTCCAATTGAGTATTATGTTCCTGGTGGCTTTAGTGCAAATACGTGGCACCAAGTGTCAATTCCACTCTACGATCTTGATTTTGAAGATTTCAGCGGAGCTGCAACGTTTAATATAGAAAGTTCACAAGCTGTAACCGTCTACTATGATGACATTAAATTTGTTGGTGTGAGCTCATCAACCAATACAGCGCCTACAGCACCCACCTCGCTACAGACTGAAGGCCAGACCAATCCGTCAAATCTGGTCGATAGTACGCCTGAGTTCTCAGCGATCTATAACGATGTGGATGCTGGTGATACTGCTGAATACTATCAAATACAAGTTGATAACGACTCCGACTTCGGTTCCGTGGTATGGAATAGTACAAAAACCGCATTGAGCAGTTCTACATCTGAAGGAGAACGTAGTGAAGACATCTCATACAGCGGAAGCGCACTCGCCTCAAGCACAACGTACTATTGGCGCATTAAGTTTTGGGATGAGAGCGATGTCGAAGGTTCGTGGAGTTCGTCGGCGACATTTAGTCTGTTAGGAAGTTCACCAGAGCCGCTTGTAATTTATGACGAAGCCATGGCGTCTGGTTGGAACAACTGGTCATATGGGGGTACTTTTACAGAAGATTCTACAGAGCAGGTGTCTTCCGGAACGTATTCAATAAAAGCTATTTACGCGGGATCATACGGCGCACTCTATCCCCGTAATGGGAATCTAACCACGGCCATCTACGACAATGTTGAATTCGATATGTATATCGATAGTGGATCGGGTTTGTCTATGGTGCTTGGTGCGTTCGATGATGGTAACGCCACCAATCTTGGATACGTTGCCATAGAGGATTACTTGCCTGGCAATGTCTTTACCTTTGATGAGTGGAACACAGTGACAATACCACTAGCAGATATAAATGCAGATAATCTCACTAATGAGGATATTGGCTTTTACTTCGAAAGCGCAAATGCGGCAACAGTATTCTTCGATAACATACAGCTCACTACAACGAGTACCACATCAACCAATACAGCGCCTACAGCACCCACCTCGCTACAGACTGAAGGTCAGACCAATCCGTCCGATATTACTGACATTCTTCCTGAATTTTCAGCAATTTATAACGATGGAAATGAAGAAGATATTGCGAATAATTACAGAATGCAGGTGGCTGATAACTCATCTTTCACGAGCCCTGTTTGGGATAGCGGAAAAACTTCCATGCCATCAGCAGTTGCTGGATATCGGACGAATGAAATTTCGTACAGCGGCAGCACGCTTTCTACGAGCACCACATACTATTGGCGTATAAAATTCTGGGATGCAGCAGACGTAGAGGGTTTATGGAGTACAGAAGCTGCAACTTTCTCAATAGATGACTACGAAATCCCTGAAAACAATTTACCAGCAGATTTACGTTTGAATAATGTTTCAAACGATCCTGCTCAGAAACTGCTCCTCAAGTTAGTGAATTCACTAACTGCAAGCGGTTCAATACCAAGTTCAGACCCAATTGGTGACACTGCTAGCTTGGCTACATTCTTGGGTAATACAGCTCATGCAAGTAGTTCAGCGTATGCAAGTACAACTGCGTACCTAGGTAGTGCGGAAGGTACTGATTTAAGACATGAACTCAACCGTTTACGTGGACTCTTGTCAGTTAGCACCTCAACGTGGAATTCGGTTAAATCTGATATTTTTGCTTTGCAAAACTCGGATGGTGGTTTCGGGTATGTGAGCACGGCACCAAGTGATGTAGAAACAACACTAACGGCACTTGATCTGTTCTCTGAAGTTGGTGACATAAGTGCTTCAACGACACTTGCAATCATATATGTGCTCAATCAAATTGATAGTAGTGGGCGTGTTTGGTATCCAAACGGCGAGGAGGGCTCAAAGTACCTAATGAATCGAGCTTTGCATGCGTTGCGCTTCTACGACATTTATAATATTACTGTCGGAACCACAACCTATGACATAAGTGATGAAGCCGACCTTGTTCTGGATAGACTGGTATCCGAATTGGATACCGACACCTTCTATCTTTCCGGTTCAAGTGATGTTATCGAATGCTTGATGACTTACAGATCTTTTAAGGAATCCGGAGACTCGTTTGAATGGTTGCAAAGTATGAGAGAAGTTCTGGTGTCAAGAATGCAAGGTAATACTTACGGCAACGTGTATACAGACACAATAGCTCTACGTGCTCTGGCTGCATCAGAAATGGGTGTTGAGGCGACTGCACAAACCGGTAGTCCAGCGAACGGTGAGTCATATGTTGTTGGCATCACTGTAGAAAATACTGGTCTAAGCACACCAAGTGTACTTACTGCTCATATGTACATAGGTGACTATTTGGTTGGTTCCGTTGATCTGTCATCAAACAAGCCTCTACCAGGACAGACTAAAAATTATAACCTGACTGTATCAAGTAGTGGTGCACGAAAGTTTCTTGATGTAATGGAGGTGAGAGTTTTTGCAGAAACCGACGATTTATATCCTGGCCGTCCAGACGGGTACTGGTCTTCGTACACAGAGAC